>CAZUER010000035.1:0-30730 GCA_964619345.1 uncultured Desulfohalobiaceae bacterium | reverse complement strand
TGACGATGCCATTTCTCTGCAACCCAAAGTGCCGGAAATTATAAATTCCTGCTTCCTGGCGCACGATGTCTTCCACTCGGTCAAATGGTGAATCCATGATTTCCTGGCTGGTAAGTACACTCACGTTCTGAGGCGCATCGCCAACAGCCATTTCGCTTCGGGTAGCAGAAACCACCACTTCATCCATTTTTTGGCTTTGATCTTCAGCCAGGGCGCTTTGCCAGCTGAGCACCACAACACATACCGCACAAAGAAGACCTCCAACTCCCCATTCCACACACTTCATACCTGCCTCCTATCCTTATGTTCATGCCTTAGGCCTGAAAGCATTTCAGAAAAAAATAGAAATTTTGAACCACTTATTTTTGAGCTACAAGCACATAGCGGTCATCGGCATCAAGAATCTCTTCAACAGTCAGTCCCACCCGGGCCATGATGCGGCGCATTTCCTCCGGCTCAGGCAGTATATCTTGGGCTACGGCGGTGCCCGCCTTGCGGTGCAGATCGTTGATCTCCCGGCTGCTGATCAGGTGCAGGATGACCAGCCTTCCGCCTGGACACAGGCAGCGGGCAATAATCTCTGCTGCTCGTTCCTTGTCGTCGAAATGGGGAAAAACCTGGTGGCAAAAGACCAGATCCACCTCCCCCCAGGGCAGGGAACATGACTCCAGGGCCGAGCACTGCAGGTGCACATGGTACATGTGTCCCACCTTATCCCTGGCCGCCTGGACCATTTTAGGGCTGATATCGATGGCCAGGACCCGGCCGTTTGGCCCGACCCGCTCGGCCAGGATCCTGGTCAGGCGCCCTGTGCCGCAGCCGGGCTCCAGGACGGTCTGCCCCACTAAGGAGGGCAAGGAATGAAAAACCTTGGCAATCTTGGACCGCTCCTGAGCGGTATATTCCAGAGCGGCCCAGTCCGCCTCGACCTGGACATCGAAAAACCTGGCTTTTTCTGTATTTACCTGCTGATTCGTGTTGAGAAGTTGTTCAGAAGTGGACACAGCTACCTCCCTGTTTCCTGGAGAAAAGGGGCCCTGGCCCCGAGGGGTCCGTAGTCCTTAACCATTTGTTCATATACTGGAGCCCCTACCAGTTTGGTGTATATGGCATTTGCTTTTTTGGCTAAATCGATATCCGCAAATTGGGCAGGATACATGGTCTTGCCCACGGCATAGGCATCAGTCAGGACTGTGCCGATATTGGTGGTATACCAGTTGAAGGGGTGCAGAACATAGACCCGCTTCTTGTCAAAGGCTGAAATGGCCTGATAAATCTCCGGGGTCTCTCTGTAGGACTGGGCCGCAAGGCCATAGCCTCCCCCGTCAATAAATATCCATTCCGGGTCCAGCTTGATAAGGGATTCCTCACTGATAAAAATGTGGCTTTCACCTTTGGTTTCCAGCTCATAGGCCGCGTTATCCACCAGGACCCAGTCGAAAGGAGCGTACTCCAATTCTGAGCTTTCCAGCCCGTGCGCCCCTCGGTAGCCTATGCCTCCCACGTAGGCTCTGGGACGTTTGGACCGCCTGCTTACCTTTGACCGCTGCTTGAGAGCTTTTTGTTCCCCCTGGATATACTGGATCACAGACTCCGCCCGTGCCTCCTTGTCTACAATCCGGCCGGCCAGGTGCAGGGCCCCAAAAACTGTTTCATCGAAGGTGGCGAACCGGCCATAGCTCAAGACGACCACCGGGATGTGCAGAATGTCCTGCACATCCCTGGCCAGAGATCTGTCCATGTAGGTAACGAAGATGAGCTCCGGATCCAGGCTCAAAACCACTTCCATGTTCGGTTTCTGATTGATGCTGGCCGGACCGCCCGGGCCACAGATGGGGAGATCGTGCAGCTCCGGACTGGCCAGCCAATACGGCCGGCCGCTGGGGTTCTGCTTTTCCAGAGCCTCCACCCCGATCACCTTGTCCTGGGCCTGAAGATAGGCAATGAGCCTCAAGGTGCCCGGGCCCAGGCATATGATCCGCTCCGGATCATGGGGTACGTTCACCGTACGCCCGGACATGTCGGTCACCTGCAGCGTGTCCGACAGTGCCGCCCCTGCAGGGATCAAAGACAAACATAATGTAAGAAGAATCAGGTTTCGTATGCCCATACTTGCCTCATAATAAAGAGAGTGGCCGGAGCCACAAGACAGAGCGTTACGAGGGAGGACCCTCGTAACGAGGAGAGAACTGAAGAGGCCTGGCCCTCAGGGAGGACCGCCCTACCTAAAAGACCACAAGCTGGACAGCTTGGTTAGCCGCCCGGCACTCAATTGTTGTTTGAACATCAATGCAAAGTTCGAATGATCGGCCTGCAAGTGAGTGCCGGGCAGGCCATTTTCAGGGTAAAACTTTGTTTCCAATGACTTGAAAATCCTCGGCCTGGGCTGCAAGTGCAGCTACAGTTCCAGACTGATACCCAGCATGCCGTTGATTCCGGGCATGGGATAGTCCGGCAAATATTCATAGTCCGCATCTGTCAGGTTCTCCCCAGCCACAAACACCTCCCCCTCCAGGCCGGAACGCTTCTGAGCAAATCCATAGCTCAGCTTGCCGTTGAGCAGGAAATAGCTGTCCACCTCGGCTGCATTTTCTGCCCCGGCCTTGCGAGCCTGGGAGGTGACCGTCATTTCATCCAGGTACTGGCTGTCCAGGCTCAAGGTGAACCGGTCCAGGAAGCTCCAGTTCAAGCCGCTGCTGATGCTGATATCCGGAGCATAGGGCAGGTCACCGGGTTCGGTATCCAGCCAGGTCAGGCCGGCAAATATGGACAGATTCTGGGTGGGATCGAGCTGCAAAGTGGTCTCAATGCCCCGAATCTCAAAATCTTCAATGTTTTGATAGGAAAATCCGGCCGGCGGGGTGATGAACACATAGCGATCCCGGCCATTGTCATAGAAAAAGGTCACATCGGCCCGGGCATAAGGACAGAACCTTTGCTGCACCCCAAGCTCGTAATGATCCACAATTTCCGGGTCCAGATCCTTCCAGCTCGGGCCTAAAGGAGGAATCACCGTTTCAGAAAAAACAATCACATCCAGGCCTGGATAAACAACTCCCCGGGAATAATTGGCATACACCTCAGTATCCTTATAGCCGAGAACCAGACCGGCATGGGGGGCCCATTCCCCGTCGAACTCAGAATGGTCGGTGTACCTGGTCCCGACCGAGGGAATGAAATAGAATCCTGAACGCTGCCCCAGAAACTGACTGACCCCGATATATGGAGACAAAGTGGTCAAATCAGGCCCCTCCCAATCATCCCTGGAGCCGTCGCTGAGCTTTTTGTCCCATTCACCCTCAGCCACTTCCCAGTCCAAACCCAGCTGAATCTTTCCGCCTGCCCATAGATTGAGGCTTTCCTCGGCCTTGAGCCCGTAAAATAGAAAGTCGTTGTACAGGTTTTCCCTCAAGCCGGGAGTCGACGTGGGCTGATCCAGCCAGTCCCCTTCCCCCTGGTTTTGATACAGCTTCAGGCTGCCCTGACCCCAAGTATAGCTGTGAGACAAAGTCAGGGAGGTCAAAAAGGCCCGGGTTTCATAGTCTCCTTCCTTCTCCGCATCCGGGGCACCTTCGGCGCCAGGATCAGAGGCTTTGTTGTCCGTGAGCAAGGAAAACAAGGAAATATCCCAGTTTTCTGTGAGCTTATACCCGACCCGGCCATATATATCCTTTAAAGTGCCATCCGCATCTTCCCGGTGACCGTCCGAGGTACGGTACCCGCCGCCTGCATAATAGTCCCAGCGGCCATACTTGCCGCCGTGCTCAGCGGTGCTGACCAGGGTGGAGTAGCTGCCCCCGGCCAGCTTCAACCGGGTATTCGACCCTTCCTCTTTCTGCCTCTTGGTCACAAGGTTGATGGCTGAAAAGGCATTGCCGAAATTCTGGGGCTGGGGTCCCTTGAAGACCTCGATGGAATGGGCGGCGTCAATGGACATGAGATCCAGGAGAGGATGATTCCATACCGACATGTACATAGGCACTCCATCCACAAAGGTCTTGATCTCCGCCCCCGGCCGGCTGGAGCCCATACCCCGGATGAACACTCCCCCTCCTTCTCCGCCCCCAAAGGATCCGATGGGATTGTAACGGGATATGGACACGCCAGGCGTCTTGCGCAGGGCGGTTCCCAGATCCTGGGCATTCAGCCGTTCCATCTGTTCCTGGCTGACCACTGTGGTCAGAGCCCCGAAATCATCCACCACATTGCCCTCAATGATCGGAGAGGCCTGGACCAGAACCTCATCCAGCTGCAGAGAAGAATTGGTCTCGGCCCCAAGCGGTGCAGCCAGAATGAAGATCCCTACAATCATACAAGCCATAACTATGATCAGGCCACGATCTCCCATAGTTCCCTCCCCTTATCTTCCGTTTACAGACACCTGCAGGACATAAAATTATACAATTCGTGCTACTTATAACTCAAATCACCTTCTTCGTAACATTAATAGCGGCTGGTTTTGCCGTGGGTAGCATCTTTATTCATAACGTGCAACCCCTTGGCGATATTCACCCTTCAAAAGGAGGTTTTGTTTCTAACCATGATCAATACGGCGATGCAGTGTTTTGCCCTTTGTAGCAAAACACTATTTCAGTCCCGGCGCTGGTGGCAGGATCGGCCGACTGCGGTCGCCAGTTTGGAGAGAAGCTGATCAAAAGAGGCGGGGCTGAACGGCTCTCAGCCATAGAGCCACAGAAGATAGGCAAGCATTATAAAAAGCAAGACAGGATGCAGCACTCGAATGCAGACTTCTAATCGAGAACGTAATATTTCCTGGTTATAATAAAATGCACTCCGCACCCCAATGGTCACAACAATCCCCAGCAAGAGCCACAGGTAGACGAAGAAATAGACATAGTCCATAGCCACCAGATACCCAATGCTGGGGAGTTGGTTAGCAGTCATCAGGCTTAAGGAGACCGATGTTAAAAGCAGAATGACTCCCAGATTTAATCTCGCGGCAAAAGGCGGCCCTTCGGGAACGATAAAGGTCATGGCGTAACCGAGAAGAAAGATGAAGAACAAAGGAACCATGTTTTTGAATATATAACTGGTGGCATTGCGCTTGATCTCAGCCATGACATTGAACCTGGAGTAGGTAATCCCTGTCTCTGCGTCAGAGTGGAACATACGGGGATTGCCCAAGGTGGAGTCGGCCACCCCTATATCCGAGTAGGCCAGGATATTTTGCAGCTCCCATTTGTTTTCCCCCTGGAACCCGGAATGCTTCTGCAGCCGGCTCAAAAGAGTGCTGCCTTTGTGCCGCTGCATGCCGATGTCGTCAGCCACAAAGATGAGCCGTTCCCGGTTGAACTCTTTGTGCCGCAAACGGATGCGCAGGGTCTGATGGTCAAAGGGGTAGTGATGGAACTGAAAAGGCTCCCGGAACTCGGCCTTAATCCGGTAGGCCCGATAGTGCATATCATCCACTGTGGTAGCGGTCATGGGATCAACATTGCGACCCAACTGCACATCGCTGTTGAAGAACTCGATCTTGGAGTAGTCCAGGGGATTCACGTGCCGGAACCAGATGTAAAAGTCTGCAGTAACAGACTCGTTTTTCTGATCAATATGCATGATCTCATTGATATCCAGCCCGGTATAGACCACATTGGTTTTATAAAACAGGTCTTCCTGAAACAAGAGCAAGTCCCCCTTCTGGATATGTTTCTCAATATCCAGGACCTGATCCGGCTTAAGCACCGGAGTCAGCTGGACTGGGGCGGAAACCAGGTGATCCCGGACATAGAGACCAAAAGGGGAGGGATTGTTGGCATTTCCCTGGGCATCGAAGTAAATACGTCCGGTCACCCCGGCATAGGCCGTGTTCGGATCAGAGTAGCCTTTGAGAACATCACGGAGCTGTCTGCGCTGAGTGCACAGATCGGTACTGAAGTCTACCTGAGCCAGAGCCTGCAAAACAAGACCAGCCGCATCATAGTTGGTAGCGGCCAAAGCATCGGGCTCCCTTTTGTGTTTGTGCATGAACTCCCGGCTGAACTGCTGGGCCTTCCTGTTGGCGATATCCCGGATGAAGTAGGTGGTGGCGTAGATGCCGTTGGTATACTCACCGGCATCTTCACTGTCCTGAAGTCCTGAGGCCACCTCCTGGGGAAATGTCCCCAGCCCCAGGGAATCGCCCCCCAAAAAAGGGACTTCCAGGCCGGCCCGGCGAATGCGACGTACCAGATCCGCCGACTCCTTATCCAGCAAGGCCACATACAATGACCCGGGATCAGACTTTTGCTTCATCTGGCTACTGAAATCACAGGGGTCGTCACCCGGAAGCACGTACTCAAAACGCATCCCCTTGTATTCTGTTTGGCACAGCTCCTTATGACAGAAGCATGTTCTGGCTATTCTTCTTTCATGATTTGGATGGAATTTGCAATAGGAAGGAGCCGGACTGCAGGTCGATACCCCGGCAGTCCGGCAGCAGGTTCAGGCCAAAAGCATTATGGCCCGGCAAGAAACTTAGGTATGGGAGTGTTCGTGATCTGCTCCCTGGGCATGGGCATGTTCGGGATCCTGGGCGTGAAACTCGTGGGTATGCTCATGCTCGTGATCGTGTTTCTGTTCATGGCCGTGTCCGTGGGCATGAGGATGGTCGTGGGCATGAGCGTGAACATGGCTGTGTTCATGGATATGCCTGGTTCCGTCTGCATGCTCGTGTTCATGCACATGGCTGTGCACGTGTTCGTGCTCATGATCGTGGGCCTGTTCCTGGGCGTGCTCATGGCTGTGCAGGTGAACGTCCACTTCGTTTTGGGTCATGCATCCGCAATTTGTACACATTATAGCCTCCATTTTTTTATTTACGTACTATGCCTCACATTTTGAGGGCTGCTATCAAATCCTTATGTATTACACATTCATAATCCCGGGACACATTGTCAACACGGCACAAAAAAAGAGTTCATGCCACTGTGTTCATACAATATCAGTATGTTTTCCGTGTTACTTTTTTCTATATTTTATGTTGACAATAGCTATTCCCTGTTGCTAGAGAGTTCTGCAACGGAATTGCCCATGTACATCAAAGGAGGTCTTCAATGTTTAGAAAAGCCTTTCTGGTCACTACCTGTCTGGTGTGTGTGTTCTGCATAACCGTTCAGGTTTGGGCAACGAGCCCGGGATATACGGCTGCCAAGGAACTTGGCACCTATGCAGCAACTCAGGCGGCAAAAGACCTTGATACCCATTGGAAGTCAGGGAATTGCATCGCCCTGACCAACGCCGGATATGCCAGGCCAAATGGACAATCCTCCTTGGGCTGCCTGGACGGGATAGCCGTTCAAAGCAAGACCACCTTGGGCCAAGGCACGTTGATCAGACTCCAGTCCCGATTCGATCAGCCTTTGTGGTTTGCTTTCTATGACCGAAAGAGCGGACAATGTGTCTATTATCAGCTGGATACAGACAAGGCGGCCCAGGCGCTGAGCAAAACACCATCATTAGCCCCAACCCTGTTCACCAGGAAAGATACCGCCCGCATTGATGCAGACTTTCTTTTCTCCCATTCCCAACAGTTCCAGGCCCAGGCTGAAAAAGGCCTGTTCGGATCCAACCTGTTCCGGGTGGTCACAGTGGCCAATGCCGCTGACCGAAAATGCCCCGATTATGTACTCACTGCCCTCCAGTTCCACGATCACTATTGTCCAGGAGTAAGCTCCGGTCTTTTACTCACAGCCTATACTCAGGAACACATCATGGATTCCTCACCCCAAACCGAGTGCTTTGTCCTGAGCATAAACCCCTGGTGCAAAGAAGACGCTCTGATCTCCCTGCTCAATGCAACCCCTGGGAAAAGAGCCTACGGAGTAATTTATCCCCCCAAGGAGGAGGTCAAATCCTGGCCCAAGCCTATGAACCAGGTGGATACCGTTGTCTTTACCCGGGAAGACAATAACCAGGTATGGCACGGGTGGCTGTTGGGCTTTGACTTTGACCGGGCCAGACAGATGCAGGATCTTCCGGAGTTCGACTCAGTTGTTCTCAACAAGCTGGCCGCAGACCTCTGGTTTCTAGACCGATTGGATAAACCGGAACAATTTGTTTCCGTTCTCAAAGAAGTGGAGCTGGAGGACGGGGCCTCCCCCCGAGACTTGCTCAAGCCGGGCAGCAATCCGGTGCAGATTTTGACCGATATGTAGCAGGGAACTCCTTGCAATCAGAGATAGCCCTTGGTGACAATGGCTACCTTGCGCAGGCTGAACCACACATCGGACAGAAGTATTCATGAACCCAAAAAGCCCGGTCTTTGACCGGGCTTTTTGGGGGAATAAGGATGATTATTCAGTTTCAATAGGAATGGACTTCCCGCTTCTTCCGGCTTCGGCCTTGGGCACCTCGACGCGTAAGATGCCGTTTTTGTAAGTGGCCTTGACCTCATCTTCCTTGATTTCCTGATCCAGGGGGATCTGCCGATGGAATGCGCCGTAGCGGCGTTCGGTCCATCCTCCTCCGGATTGATCGCTTTCTTTCTCTTCTTTCTTTTCCCCTTTCAGCTCCAGGACTCCGTTGCGCACCGAGATGTCCACATTTTGGGGATCGATTCCCGGCATCTCGGCTGTGAGAATATAGGCATTGTCTGTTTCCTGCATATCCATGCTGGGGACAAAGGACAGCTCTTCTCCGAGCAGACGCTCCGGCAGGCGGAAAATGTCAGCCATTTCCGGAGCCATTTCCATCAATGGATTCCATCGTCGATCCTGTCGCAGGTTTGTGTCCTGGTTTCTGAGTCTTGGAGTACGCCACATAGAAACCACCTCCTATCTAATCTTTTGTTTTTGTTGTTTTTCCTTTCAATTTTTGCCATAAATCATACGCATCGCCTGTCAAGGGTCATCTTTGCCTTCGGCAAATCTGACCTATTTTTTGCCCCAAAGGGGGCAAAAAAGAAAAAAGCCCGGCTAAGCCGGGCTTTTTTCTTTGAGTGAGTCTGCAAACAGTGGGTCTGGGAGCGAAGGATCTCTATGCTTGCACAGAATGAGTACTTTCTAAGGTTGCCAAATAGATACCTAACCGTTGACCCAGGTTACTAGGCCGCCTGCTGCGGTGCGTATTCCATTTTCTTCTCTTCACTTTTGCTTTTCCTGCTCTGGCCATAGACAAGCATTTGGATATGGGCCAAAAGACATTCGTTGCACAATTTTTCCTGGAGTAAAGAACTGCCTTGTTCCTCGGAATAATCAGCCAGGTCAAAGTAGTTCTTGCAGGCTACGCATTGTACTTTCATTTTAATTCTCCTTTTTGATGGTCAAATTATTTCACTGCCTCAGGCTGCTTGGGCAGAAGTTCCTTCTTCCTCTCTTTCCTGTAAAAGTTTTTCCTGTCGAGCGACTTCATCCTCCCATTGTTTAAAAATTCCAACATTTCGTAAGGTATGGTCGGTGATTTTCGGACTGCCCTTGTACGCAAACTCCAAAATGGCCTCCACAGCCAGATCATCTTTGGGGAGATGAAGCGGCAAAACACTGATTTCCCCTATGGCATTCGTGTTCACCAATTTCCTGGCCTCAAATTCGGCTTTGCAGTCCTCTTCAAATTTCTGAGGATTAAAATACTGAAGATTTCCCAAAGCCCCCAAGGCGTGACGAATAATGTGCGCCCCATAGCGCCGGATCCTGCTGCGGCTGTTTTTGGACTCCATGATGGCTTGGTGCAGGTCATTGGACACGCTGGTGCTTCCACCGGATTGGGCGGAAGGAAATCCGGTCACCCACAGATTCAGCCTGGCCATAGCCTCATTTAAAAGCCACTGACAGGGACTGCTGTATGAGATATCCCCGTCAGTGCCCACCACGCCTGGGATACCACCATGGACACAAACTGTTCCCGGCCGGATGGTCTGGACCAGGATCATCATGAACAGGACCTGGGCGTGGATAAAGGTCAGCAAAGCTTCAGGGCTGTTGGGGCCGGAGGCTCCGGAGATGGAAAGATCCAAGAGCAAGAGGTTGTTTCCATTATTTGCGCTGCGCAGGAAGGGAGTAACCATATTGGTCATGGGGGTGAAGCTGGTTAACAGTGATGTCCCGTCCAGCCAGTCCTCCCGTCCGGCGAAATGTTTGGATTGGTCGTCAGTCATTTTCCGGGTCCCAATCATCTTCAGTCCGGAAAATTTCTTGTCCATGCTGAGAGCGCAATCATAGTCAGACATGGACTTTTCCGTCTGGACCGGAACACTGAAGATGTCCACAACATTGGACCAGCTGGCAGCTATGTGCACAATATCTTCGAATTCTTTTTGCGATGCAGGGCGCAACTCCTTTTCATCATTGTTTTGATAGAAGGGCGGTGTTCCCCCGGTTCCAAAGGTGTTCGGCCCAGGATCTCCAGGAAATTCCCGCGGGACAAGGTCAAGACATTTTTCAACGTACTCTGGTTTGAGAGGCACAAAGGGAGCAGTATCATTATCCAGATCTATTGCATCAACATCAAAAAGCAGCTTTAGAATCTGAGAGTTGGCACTTATATTCATCCCGATGGTAGAAAGAACTAAGCGAGCATTGTGGTCAATTCTTTGGTAAAGCTCTTTTTCTGCTATCAGCTTATCCAAATCTTCCAAGCGTTGCCTGGCTATTTGTGCTTCCCTCGACCGAGGTCGAGCACCTTGCAATTTTCTATATACATCTTTGGCCCCTTCAAAGTCTGTCCAGCGCTCCCTTAAAAGGGCACTCAGCAATATGTCCAGTGCTGATGCCGGTATGGGTCCTTTGGTTCGGTGTGAACCAAAATATGATAATTCGGGATTCATACGAGTTGCTCCTTCTGCATACCCAATTATATGACCATGGGTATGCCTCAAGCTTTTATTGTCTTTCTTAACAATATGCTATGCATTTTTCCTGCCATCTGATGCATTTTTTCTAAAATTTAAATAAGATCCTTATTGTGCTCAACATATTTTCAATCATATATACTTTAAATATTTTTATCTTCATATCCATGGGACCTATGTAAAAATACAAACGAAAAGTAAAAGGCAAATGATTTTTCTTTTTGTAAAATATCTTTTACAAGAAAGCGACACAAGCTGGCTGCTCAAAATACACCCGGAGTTTGCAATCAAATTCGGGGAAAACTCACACTTGACTTTTTGCCTCAAACACAGGAGTATAAAAAAATAATGGAAAAATCCTGAGAATAAAGTAAATGATCAAAATACTTATAAAATCACAGGGCGTTATCAATGGAACTGGGAGATGTTTTCCACCGCTTTGGAAAAGAGCCAGTTTCCGTGCATCAGGCCCTGAGCCGGATAAAGCCTGGTGACCGCGTTTTCGTTGGTACTGCCTGCGCCACTCCTCGAGCTCTTTTAGACGGCCTTGATGACGAAAGTCCAAGGCTCCACGACGTCCAGTTGCTGAGTTTTCTGACTTCCAAATCTCCCCCCCGACAAGGCAGCAGCCCCTCAAACAATCTCAAGCATGTCGTATTCTTTGTTGGCACCGACCACCGGGAGCTTCTCAAGTCCGGGCAAGCCCAATACGCTCCGGTCTCCCTGGCTCATATTCCTGAACTGATCAAAAAAGGGACTCTTTCTTTAGACGTAGCCTTGATTCAGGTCAGCGCACCAAACAATCATGGCTATGTAAGCTTAGGCGTTTCAGTGGACACCACTTTGACTGCAGCGCTGCATGCAAAGAAAGTTATCGCCGAAATAAACCCCAATATGCCATTCACCTGTGGAGAGTCCTGCATCCATCTGGATACAATCGACTCCCTTATCACGGTGGATACACCGGTGATTGAATACGAGCATGCCTTGAGCAATGAAATCTCCGAACGTATCGCCCGCTACGTCTCCTGCATCATAGAGGACCATTCCACCTTACAGATAGGACTAGGGAATGTACCCAATGAGATGTTAAAATTCCTTAAAAAATCTCGAAACTTGGGCATACACTCAGAGGTCATAACTGAACCAGTTGTAGATTTGATTGAGGACGGAATAATCACTGGAAAAGCCAAAACCGTGCACCGAGGGAAGATAGTAACCAGTTTTTGTATGGGAACCGAAAGACTGTATCGGATGATAGACCACAATCCCTTGTTCTCTTTCCAACCCATCGAGTATGTATGCGATCCTTCTGTAATTATGGCCAATTACAGGCTTGTTTCTGTAACTCAAGCTTGGTCTGTGGATCTTTCCGGGCAGGTCTGCTCTGATCAGTATAAAGGAGAATTGTATAGCGGCGTATCCACTCAGCTCGAGTTTCATCGCTATGCCTCGAGGACACCGGGAGGAAAATCCATCGTTTGCCTCTGCTCCACCTCCGAGGATCAGCAAGAATCGCGTATCCGACCGAATTTGTTGGAAGGAGAAGGGGTGGCCGTTCCCAGGTCTGAAGTTCATTACATAATCACCGAATACGGTTATGCCTATCTGTTCGGCAAAACCCTCCACGACCGGGCCTTGTCGCTGATTGAAATCGCTCATCCCCAGTATAGACCCTGGTTGATGGAAGAAGCCAAGCGCCTCGGATATGTATCAGAAGATATATCCCTTATGACCGGGGGGGCCTATCCGGAAGAAGAAGAATGCACTGTGTACACCAAAGAAGGACACAGGGTGATTATCCGGCCAGCAAAGGCCAGCGATGTTATGGGCATTCAAGGCCTTTTCTACCGGCTATCTCCCAATGATGTATACACCAGGTTTTTTCATATGATTTCCAGCATGCCTGTCTCCAATGCTATGTATATGTGCAACGTGGACTATACGAACGAGATGGCTTTCGTAGCTGTTCTAGGCGGGCACGAGCATGGAGAAGTGATCGGAACTTCGGGCTATGCGGTAGATCCCATGGATAATTTGGCCGAGGTTGCATATATGATCCGTCCTGATTTTCAAGGACAGGGACTTGGAACTGCCTTACAAAAGCGAATGATTGAATATGCCCGCAAACAGGGGCTTCGAGGTCTTAAGGCCGACATATTGGAAAACAATGTGCCCATGATCAAGCTGCTCCATAAGATTTCAGAGGTCCAGATAGCCAAGGAACATGATCACTCTTTTCCTGCATCCATTGAAGCCAAGCTGTCTTTTTGAGGGCTCAGCTTTGCCTCCGGCAAATCTGAAATAATTTTTTTTATAGGTCCTCACTCATCCTCTGTTCTTTCCATGAGGCAAGATAATCAATTATGTCTTCCTGGAATAAAAAGCTCGCCTTTGGGGCCTTAATCGCAGCCATGGGCCTCTTGCTGGTTCTTGTTCCCCAAACCCGTTTCCTGGAACAGAAAATCGGTCTGCCGATACTGTTTCAACTCAGGGGACAAAAGACACCTCCCCCAGATGTTCTCATTGTCACCCTGGACAAGGATTCCGCTGAACACTTGAACCTAGCCCCAGAGCCCGACAGTTGGCCCAGGTCGTTGCACGCCGAACTTATCCAACGCTTGACCGAGGATGGCGTGAAGTCCATAGCCTTCGACCTGCACTTTAAGAAGCCGCAATCCCCGGAGAATGATGGATTGTTGGCTGCGGCAATGCAGCAGGCCGGAAACGTCGTTCTTTGTGAGTGTCTGACAACAGAAAGGCTTCAAAGCGGCACATTTTCAGCACAGATCGAAAGGCCGGTCCCTCCGATGGAAGAATTGGAAAGAAGTGCAGCTGCCTTGGCTCCATTTCCTTTGCCCAAGGTCCCGGTCAAAGTGGCCCAGTATTGGACTTTCAAGTCCAGTGCCGGAGGCAAACCCACTTTGCCGGTCATGGCCTTCCAAATTTTTTCCTGGGATTCCTACGATGATTTGAGAGCTCTCATCAAAACTGTTGCCCCCGACCAAGTCCACACACTGTCCCCAAGCAAGAATATCCTCTCCAGCGGCCACTTGAGTGCAGGTGTTAGAAATCTGCGGGAACTTTTCATCCAGGAACCCTCCCTGCCCAGAAAAGTACTTAAAGAGCTCCAACAATCCCGGAGTCTTGCCGATAATCAACAAGGGCTCAAGAACCTAAAATCCTTGATCAGCATGTATCAAAGTCCGGAAAATCCGTTTTTAAATTACTACGGTCCTCCAGGGACCATTCAAACTGTGCCCTATTATCAGGTACTGGGAAAAGATATATCTGGTTTGATGAATCGGAAGATACTTGACCTCCAAGACAAAGCCGTCTTTGTAGGGCTTTCAGCTAAGTTACGACCAGAGCAGCAGGACGGATTCTACACAGTCTTTTCCCAATCCACTGGAGTGGACATCAGCGGGGTGGAAATCGCAGCCACTGCCTTTGCCAACATCCTGGAAGATAGCCATGTCCGGCCCCTGCCCAGCATCCTGATGCTTGGCATTGTAACCGCCTGGGGGTTGCTGATCGCTCTGATCTGCTGGCCGTCCCATCCATTCCGTTGCGCCCTGGGCGGCGCTGCTCTGTGTGCTTTCTACATTATTGGCGTCCAGCAGCTTTTTGCTCTGCGTGCTCTCTGGTTCCCGCTGGTTATCCCGGTATGTATCCAGTTTCCGTTGGCCATATTCTGGGCCATCCTGTGGTCCTTCCGGGAAATGTATAAGGAAAAACAGAGCATCAGCACAGCCCTGGGAAGGTACTTGCCTCCAGAAGTAGCGGATAAGCTGGCCAATGAACAAAAAGACTCCGCAAGCTCTTCCCGATTGGTATATGGGACTTGCCTAATTACAGATGCCGGCCATTACACCACCCTCTCCGAACAGCTCTCTCCTGAAGAGCTCAATGCCTTCATGAAAAGGTATTATGAAACCCTGTTCAAGCCTATTAAGGAACATAAAGGGACGGTGATCAATATAGTCGGCGATTCCATGCTGGCCCTGTGGACATCGAGCACTCCGGATATGTCCATCAAAAAAAAGGCCTGCCTGGCTGCCCTGAAAATCCCCGCTTCGATTGGCGGTCTGCACCCCACCTTCCCGCATATAAACTTGACCACCCGTATTGGTTTGCATTTTGGAGAAATCTACGTTGGGGATATTGGAGCCCTGGACCATTATGAATACCGACCCTGCGGGGATATCGTCAATACAGCTTCCAGACTGGAAGGGCTGAATAAATTCCTGGGTACCCGAATTCTGGTTTCAGCTGACGTCCTGGATCAGCTGGACGGCTTTGTGTTCCGCGAGCTTGGACAATTCCTCTTGGCTGGAAAATCCAAGCCCCTTGCTGTTTTTGAGCTGATCTGCCCCACGGAAACAGCAAACGGAAGAACAAGGGAGGTCTGCGAAATCTTTCAGGCCGGACTGATGGCCTTTCAGCAGCATTCTTTTTCTGAGGCGCAAGACCTTTTTTCCCAAGCTTTGCAAACTTTTCCTGGTGATGGGCCGTCACAATTTTATTGCCGCCTCTCTACAAAATATGATCAGGATAAAGTGGATAGTGAATGGAATGGTGTGATCTGTCTGGAAACAAAATAGACAGGGAGAGGGCATGAAAACCCCATCTATATGGCTTATGGTTCTCGTTCTTTTGGGCTCGGTCCTATGGCATCCTGCTTTTGCAAGAAGTAATGAGGTTATATGCGACACGTGGATGGCCAGATTCGTTTCCGTTCAAGGCAAGGTAGAGATCAAAAGACATACCCAAAGAGAGTGGACCCCGGTTACCTTGAACGATACCTGTTGCCCTCAAGATACAGTGAGGGTTCTACAAAACAGTCGGGCGGCTCTTCTCCTGCCCAACGACACTATCATCCGCCTCAAGGAATCCACAACCATCACTATTGAACATCCACCTGAGGAACAGAGCTTCTGGATCAAATTACTGCAGGGGGCCTTTCACTTTTTTTCTCGAACCCCTTGGGCCCTGAAGTTTTCCACCCCTTTTGTCAATGGTGTGGTGGAAGGAACGGAGTTCTTTGTCCAAGTTGAAAAAGACCGGACATTCTTCTCGGTTTTTGAGGGAACGTTGATCACTGCAAACCGCAAGGGGAGCTTGAAAATACGCAGCGGCCAGACTGCTGAGATCTTGGCCGGGCAAGCCCCGAAACGTCTCGATCTGCCCAGTTCCCGAGATGCCGTGCACTGGGCCGTGTATTATCCCCCGGTATTGGATTACCGCCCTCAGGCCTTTCCAGGTAAAACACAACAATGGCACCAGGTCATCAGTCAGGCAGTCAAATCTTTCCAGGCCGGAGATCCGGGCCGAGCTCTTTCACTACTGCATGCTGCCCCTGTTCATCTGCGCGATTCTGATTTGTATGTTCTTCAAGCCGGTATCTTGTTGTCAGTGGGCAATATCGCTAAGGCTGAAGAGTATTTACAACTGGCCCATACTGAAGATGCCCGCAACTGCCGGGTCGTGGCTCTGCGATCAATTATTGCCCTGGCTCAAAACAAGACGAAAGCGGCCTTGGAACTGGCCCGGCAGGCCCTGGGTTACAATCATCAGTGCCCGGCCGGTCACTTGGCCTTGTCCTATGCCTTACAATCCCGTTTCGATCTGCAAGGGGCCCTGCGTTCTATTCTTAGAGCCACAGAGGCCGCTCCTGAAAATGCCTTGCTGGCTGCTCGCCTGGCTGAGCTCCGGTTGTCCCATGGAGATCTGGACCGGGCCCTGCAATCGGCTCGTGAAGCAGTGTCCTTAAATCCCCTGCTGGCCAAAACCCAAACCGTCCTTGGCTTTGCTTATCTGATGCAGTTCAAAACACAAAAGGCCATACAGCATTTTCAATCCGCTATCAGGCTTGACCAGGGAGCCCCTCTCCCTCGCCTGGGCCTGGGCTTGGCCCAAATCCGGGAAGGTAAGCTGAAACAGGGCCGCACACAGATGGAAATTACTGTGATCCTGGATCCCACAAACTCTCTCCTTCGTAGTTATTTGGGCAAGGCCTACTATGACGAAAATCGCAATCAGTTGGCAGCCTCCCAGTACGCACAGGCCAAGGAAATGGACCCCAATGATCCCACTCCCTGGTTTTACGACGCTATCCGCAAACAGACCCTGAACAGACCTGTTGAGGCCCTCACGGATTTACAGCAGTCCATCCGACTCAACGACAATCGAGGCGTCTACCGCTCCAGGTTGCTCCTGGACCAGGACCTGGCCGCTCGAAGCGCCGCCCTGGGCCGGATATACAAAGACCTTGGCTTTGAGCACCTGGCCTTTTTGCAGGGGTGGAGATCCTTAAGCGATGATCCGGCCAATTTTTCGGCCCACAGGCTCCTGGCCGATACATACTCGGCCCGGCCGCGACATGAAATCGCCAGGGTCAGCGAACTCCTCCAATCCCAATTATTACAGCCCTTGAACGTTACCCCAATTCAACCCCATCTGGCTGAAAGCAATGTCTATCTGCTGGAAGGCTCTGGACCAGCCGACCCCTCCTTTAATGAGTTCAATCCCCTCTTTCAGCGCAACAGACTCACCTTGCAAGCCACCGGTTTAGGTGGAGGGAAAGACACTATTGGCGACGAGGTGGTCCATTCCGGACTCTGGGATAATTTTTCCTACAGCGTAGGTCAGTTTCATTTTGAAACCGATGGACTGCGGGAAAACAACGACCAGAATCTGGACCTGTACAATCTCTTCACCCAAATGAACGTGAACTACTCCACCAGCCTGCAGGCCGAGTACCGCTTCAAAGATACAGAACAAGGGGACTTGAGCCTGCTCTATGACCCGGAAAACTACTTACCTGAACTCACCAAGAGCGAAGAATCGCATTCTTTCCGTCTTGGAATGCGCCATGAATTCGGACCTGGTAACGATTTGCTCTTTTCCTGGAGTTATCGAGATACCCAGAGCACTACCCAACCGTTCTCAACGTATACAAGCCAAATCGACCAACACGGGTTTTTGGCTGAAGCTCAGCATTTGCTGCGATGGGACAACCTGAAGCTGACCAGCGGTCTCGGCCACTTCAACTCTGATCGAAAAGATATGGACACCTATTCCGGGTATCCGACCCAGACAACTCAAGGCATTATCCGGCACACAAACGCCTATCTATACTCCCTCATAACCTATTCTGACAACCTGACCTGGACCCTGGGCGGAAGTTTGGACCTCTTTGACGACGATTACTGGGACCTGCAGGTGGAGCAGTTCAATCCCAAGCTGGGAGTGACCTGGACCCCGATGCCCAAGACCACGCTCAGGGCTGCCGTGTTTCGGACCCTCAAGCGCACCCTTCTGGGCGACCAGACCCTGGAGCCGACCCAGGTGGCAGGATTCAATCAGTTTTATGACGATGGTGACGCCGCAGATACCTGGAGGTATGGGATCGGTCTGGACCAGCAATGGACCGATCACTTCTATTCCGGAATCGAGCTTTCCAGACGGGAATTGCAGGAATGGGGACAAAGAGAAGGCATCCAGGAGTTCGACTCGGACGAAGAGCAGGTAAGGGTATACCTGAACTGGGCCCCGCACCTGCGCCTGGCCCTATCTCCGGAGTATCTCTATGAACGTTTTGAAAACCCGGAGGAGTTTATAAAAGACGAGCAGATCACCAGACTGGAAACCCATCGGCTGTCTCTAGGAATAGACCTCTCCTTCCCCTCCGGCTTCAGCTTCTCTGTCAAGCCGAGCTACGTTATGCAGCAAGGCCGGTTTTTCCAGCCACCCTCAGGACCGATGAATCCTCCCTCGTTTGTCACCTCAGACAGCAGCTTCTGGGTCCTGGATGCCGGCCTCAGCTACCGGTTGCCCAAGCGGCACGGCCTGATCTCTCTGGAAGCCAAAAATCTCTTCAACAGCTCCTTCCGCTTCCAAAACACTGACCCGGCTGATCCCGAGATTTACCCGGAACAGCTCATCGTGTGCAGGTTTACGTTGGCCTTTTAAGCATACGACCCTAAACGTTCTGTTGGCAAAAGGAGGTGTGTCCAAGGAAGCAGACAAAAAGGGTGAACGACTTTCGGTTAACATTTCTTACCCTACACGGAGGTGTCCTATGAAAAGTGATAATCCAAAGTTTGCCATTGCTCTGGCCTACATCAACGGGGACGGAGAGGTTATCCGTTTTGTCAAGCTGGATAAATCGGATTTCAAAGATGAAGATTATGATGACGATGAAACAAGGCGCATAGAGAAGGGGGCCCAACTGGTCACGCCCAATTATTGCCGGTGGATGTTACTCGGGGGCAGATGGAAATGTGTACAGGTGTGATCAGGAGTCACAATACAAGCTAAAAGATTGAAGGAATCGGAATTGCTGCATAAGCCAAGCAGGCGGCCCAGCACTCACTGGTAGGATAGGCTTTTATACTTTGCAGTGACGTTCAAACTTCAAGTGAGTGCCGGGCCGGCCCTCTTCAGTTTCATCCAGGGTCAAACCTGGCGGTCTTACGCCAGCGGCGGTGCACGTATGAAACTCAAAGTTAGCTTCTGCGGCACTGGCTATAACGTCCGGGAAGGACCGGGCAACCCCAAAGCTCCCAGAAGGTCACAAGGGAAGCATTCGGCCGATGCCTTGGGCCAGGGCTCTGTGATAGATGAGGCTGGCTGTGGTCATATCATCCAGGGCCACCCCGAGATTCAGAGCGGCCGTCCGCTGCTGATCGTTTTCCCGCCCCGCCTGTTTCCCTGCGGCAATATCTCCGACATCTGCACCCCGACGGCCTCGACATCCTCTCGACTCAAGTATAAAATCTTCTCAGTCATGTGACTACTCCTCTCGGTCACGGACTATGGGTTATAAAACTGCCATCTTGCTCCAATCATGCCTGCCTGGTCAATATCAGGACATTACAGCTGAAATAATGGACGAGAAGTGTGCCATTCACAGGCCCGATCATGCCGGTACAGACAGGAGTGGAATATGCAACCAGCAGAGTCCATTGACCCTCAGATCAAAGAGGTCATTTGCCAGGCAGTGGAAAAGGAACCTCTGGCCCTGAGCTATCACATGAGGCTGGTGGATCTGGAGCTGGGATATTCCAGGGTGGAAATGGTCTATGATCCAGGCTCAATGGCCAATATGTACGGCCGGGCTCACGGCGGGGCCATATTTGCCCTCATTGACGAGGCCTTTGAAACGGCCAGCCAGACCCGGGGGACCATTGCCGTGGCCTTAAACATGAACGTGACCTATATCAGCAGTCCGGCCGCAGCAACGACCCTGTGGGCCGAGGCCCGGGAGATAAGCTGCACACGCAAGACAGCCACCTTCGACATCAAAGTCATTGACGAAAACCAAGACCTTATCGCCACCTGCCAGGCCGTGGTGTATCGAACAAGTAAGCCCATTTCCCAGGGCCTCTAATATCCAGGCCTTCAGTATCACATGCACCAAATACTCAACCAACCTATCCAATCACGGACAGTGCCCTGGACCGCCCAGGATGCCTGGCTGGGGGTGGCATGTCTGGGGATCTGGCTCTGCCTGGCCTATGGCCTGGTGGCCATCCTTAAGCTCTTAGCCTTGGATATATCCCCAGGCCTTATGGTCACCGGGATGGAGCTGGTCCTGCTTCTCCCGGCCTGGGGGTTGACCCGCAAAAAATACGGTGTGAGCTGGTCTCATTTGGGTCTGACCAAGTTCAAGCCCAGATACCTGGGCCTGGGTCTAGGCCTTTTTGTCCCGTCCATGTGGCTCAACGCCCTGTATGAAACTTTTCTCTCCCGCTTTGGGCACAAGATGCAACCGGAGGTGGAGCGGATATTGACCGAGACCTCCTCGCCCGGTCTGTTCATCCTGGCTGCGGTGATCATCGCTCCCCTGGTGGAGGAGATCTTCTTCCGCGGGTTCCTTTTTGCCGGACTGAAGAACCGGTTCTTGTGGACCACGGCCATGCTCATCAGCTCCGGACTCTTTGCCTTGCTCCACCTAAGTCCCCTGGCCGCCCCGCCCATTTTCCTCCTCGGCCTGGTCTTCGCCTATCTCTACCAGCGAAGCGGCTCCATCTGGCCGGCGGTTATCATCCATTCCCTGGTCAACAGCCTGGCCGTGATCTGGATCTATAGTCATGGTGTAACTTGAAAAACAGAATGTAAGCAGTCGTGAGCGTCCCCGTAAATTATCAACAGGAAAAACAACTTGACCAACGCCCAGAGAAGGAATAAAAAAATATCAAAAATCAGCCCCACCGCTGGCCGCAATATGTACTGTTTGATCTGAGAAGAAACGTCTACTCAGATGAAGATTTTTTCTGAACGAGGTCAGTTTATGCCTTTAATGGATGTGAACGGAACACAAATTTATTGTCAATTGGATGGGCCTGAACAGGGCCCGACGGTCATGCTCTCCAACTCTCTGGCCTCCAACCTGTACATGTGGGAAGAGCAAGTTCCCCAGTTAGTGGAGACCGGATACCAAGTCCTTCGCTATGACAGCCGGGGCCACGGGCAGTCGGCTGTACCTCAAGGCCCATACAGCATTGATATGTTAGCCCAGGACGCTGTCGAATTACTGGATCGCCTGGGCCTCAACAAGGTCATTTTTTGCGGACTGTCCAAGGGTGGGATGATCGGACAGATGCTGGGCGTTCGGCATCCTGAAAGACTCCTTGCCCTGGCCCTTTGTTCCACCTCCGCCTATTTGGGCCCCCCTGAAACCTGGGACGAACGGATTAAGGCAACCCAAGAAAAGGGGATGGCGGCGGTGGCTGATGCAACCATCGACCGCTGGTTTACGAAGGCTGGCCAAAAGCGTCTGCCGGAGCAGGTCGAATCGGTGCGTCGCATGGTCCTGGACACTCCGGTTCGGGGATTCTGCGCTTCCTGCCAAGCGATTCGGGACATGGAGCTGCGCGAATCCATTGCCTCCATTACCCTGCCCACTCTGATCATGGTCGGAGAGCACGATCAGGGAACTCCGGTCTCCCATGCCGAGTTCATCCACAAACGGATTCCTTCATCTGAGATTCGAATCATCCCGGACGCAGCCCACATGATCGGCATCGAGCAGGCGGACCTCTTTAACAGGAGCCTTATGGACTTTATCAAAGCTCATTCCACATAGCTGCAAGAGCTTGCGGCCGGTGGTGGTGTGCAGGCAAAGCCGCTGCTTGTGCTTTCCTGACAAGAGCGGAAAAGTGCAGAGGATTATGCACCCATCCCTCCGCCCTCATTTCAGCACCAGTAGCGTATCTTAATAATTTTGTTCCATTTAATGTTTTGGGTCAGGGTGCTTGTGAACAGACTGCCCATGCTCAAAGGTCTTGAGCCATTAAGAGATCGCTGTAGAATTCTTTAAGAAGCTGATAAATTTCTCTAGATCATTTTCTTGCCCTTCCTGGTAGTCTTCAGGGTAGAGCAGCTGGCGCATAAAGAAGATACTGTCCACTTTCAGGGCCTGCCGGGCATTTTGAGAAAAAGAATCCAATTGTTGAGCTATTTTTTCTTTCAAATCTTCCGGTAACTCTTGAAGATAGGGCTGAGCTTGAAAGGACAGCCCACTGAGCAACTCCGCCTTGGAATGCAACGTCTCAGAGTACTGGTCTGTATCTCCCTGTTCGTGCAAGGAGGTATCCGCGTTCTTTTCCAGCTCCCGAATCCGGTCCGCTTGGGAGGAAAGCACATCAATAAGCTCCTGCAGTCTTGGAGTGGGAACACTTCTGTGCTGATCGGTCATATCTCTTCTCCATTTGTATCTTACCTGTTTCAAAGTCCTGTCTCAGCAAACTCTATCAAAGTACAGGGCATCCGTAAATTTCTCATAGGAAATACGGCTTGACTCGGATTCCGGAAAGGGATAAAAATTAAGTAGGTAATTGGAATCCATATCTTCAAATACATTGACCATGAAAACGTCCTACTACACAAGAAAAAACCGCTATGCATGCGCCCTTCTCTGCTCTATCCTGGGTATCATTCTCCTGGGCACTTTCGGCTACATGGTCCTGGAAGGGATTCCACCCCTTCAGGCCCTGTACATGGCCATTGGTACCCTGACCACCATATCTCCATTTACTTTATCTGACAATGGAAAAATCTTCAGTATAATCCTGCTCATTATGGGATTTGGCCTGGTTGCTGCCAGTGCGGCTTTT
This sequence comes from uncultured Desulfohalobiaceae bacterium, assembly GCA_964619345.1. Classification (GTDB taxonomy): domain Bacteria; phylum Desulfobacterota; class Desulfovibrionia; order Desulfovibrionales; family Desulfothermaceae; genus Desulfovermiculus. The sequence continues at coordinate 7,825 of CAZUER010000035.1, read as the reverse complement.
CTGGGAAATCTTCTCCTGGAAGGCAGCTGGATTGAACTGTATCGGAGGCGTAAGGTGTCTAAGAGGTTGAAAAGCTTTTCAAACCACTACATTATTTGTGGACATGGACAGGTGGGCAAGCGGGTGGTCAAAGAACTCCACCGGCATCAAAAACCCCTTGTGGTTATCGACAACGATGAGGAAGTCCTTTTACGGTGCAAAGAGATGGGGATTCCTTGTCTGGATAAGGACGCCATGGATGAAGAAACGTTGATAGAAGCCGGTGTGGAGCGGGCCAAGGGTCTGGTCTCGGTAGTCAATCGAGATGCCGACAATGTGTACATCGTCCTTACCGCCAGATCGCTGAACCCGGCATTGTTTATCTGTGCCCGGGCCAGCAGCAAGGGAGTGGAAAGTAAACTGATCCGGGCCGGAGCAAATCGGGTCGTATCTCCTTATGCCAGTGCAGCCATGCGCATCACCCAAAATATCCTCCGTCCTTCGGTGAACGAGTTTTTGGAGGTAGCTCTTTCTGGAGAAGGCATCGAGCTGGAGCTGGAAGAATTGCATATACCCAGTGAGGCCCCACTAAAGAACGATGAGGCCATAGATTCAAACAAGATCAGAGAGGAGTTCGACTTGATTGTGGTGGCCATCATGCGCCAAGATAACAGCTGGATCTACAATCCTACCATGCAGGAGCCTATTCATAAGCAAGATACGGTTATCGCCATCGGACCCAAAAAGAATATGGACTATTTTTTCCAATTCCTGTATGGAACACCGCGCCAAAGCATGCAAGAGGCATAATCACTTTTTGACAGTATTCAGCGATCAAAGAAGATATTCTTCCCGCTAACCGACAAGGGAATGCCCATCACCACTTCCCAGTCCACAAGGCCCATATCCCTGGCTGCCACCCCGATCCGGTACATGATCCGGTTGTCCACATTGAACATGCTGGCTGTCTTCACCGCCGAGCCCAGGGCAATGCCCAGATCCAGATGGCGAAAAGTGCACACCGGTCCTTGAAATTCACCCTTTGTCTGCGTTTGTTCCTGCATGGTCTTGCAGTCGGCAAACCCGCAGGCCCCGCAATTGAGCCCCACAGGTGTGGCCTTTTCCAAACCCACCAAAAGGACGGCTTCTGACCGGGCCACGCCTGCCCCGTCCCGGTCGAAGTCCTTTTTCCCGCTTCGCTCCCCGAAGTTGATCATGCCCTGGGCCAATTCTTGTATCTCGTTGCCTTCCAACACCTTGGTCCGCACAAAATCCTCACCTTTGCTTTTGGGAGCGGTTGTGGCGGAAACAGCCATGAACCCGGCGATTTGAGAAATGCCTTCCATTACCCACCTCCTTAATGGTATATACTGCAGTATTCCATTCTTGCTCTGAAATGGCAAAAAATCGTATCAGAGAAAAACCCCGCTCTGTGTTTCTGTCCCTTTGTGACCCGGAAAATCTCAATTCCGGATGCGGGGGAGCGTGGGCAGGGACCGGGAGCTAAACCCCTGAGGGCATCCAGCTATGAATCACTACCAGGTTCAAGGCACACACGGGTCCATCCTTGTGCACAGGGCCAACTATCTCATGGCTCGGTTCAATGAGCTCGAAGTGCAGTTTCTGTGCACCTTAAGCCGGGACAAGGTGACCCAAAGCGCCCAACAGCTTTCCCAAACCTTGCCGGACCAGATCTCTTCTCCGGAGGTAAGAGATCTGGTCCGGGCTGTGGATCACGTCCTGGATGAACCTGAAGCTGACATGGACGGGATCCTGAATATGATCGATTCGGATGAGCTGGACCCCAACAGGTTATCCATTGATGAAGAAACAGACGAGGATGATCCGGAGCAGTTCCTGGGTGAGGTCCCCCTTCTGGAGACCATGAAAACACCTCCACCCGCCCAAATCCGGGGCACCACCCGGACAAATGCTCTTCGGGACCTGGTGCTCGCGGTCTGCCTGTATCATTTTCTGGATAAACGCCGGCAGAACAAGCAGGGGTATGTAAAGCAGATACGGGATGTCCTCAGCTTCATCTCCCAGCGTCAAGCCGAGTTCCTTCTGCTGGCCGAACCGCTCCTGAGCATCGTGGCCGATCAGGGCTTTGCCATTATTGAACGGGGCCGGGCCAGCAGGGCCTTGATCAACAACTTCAATATCGAACAGGTGCTCATTTATGCCGCCCTCAATCCCGGCTTTTCGGAATCGGAAAAACACTATGTCTTTTCCTGGCTGACTGCATATCAAAAGGTATACCGCAGGTTCGAATCCATTTTCTACGATCAGAAGGCGGAGAAAGTAGCAGCTGCCAGCAAATGGTTTCAGACCACCTTGACCACCCTGAGAAAGAACGGAAAGGCTCCTTGCGATATGTTCGGCCTGTCCGAATTTCTCCAGAACTACGTCCAGGCCGTGGCCCACAACTACGAAGAGACCGCTCTGAATATGGGCCGGGCCCTGGTCTTGACCACTAACAATGAAGACATCATCCGGGGCATGCATGAGATCTTTCGCAGTACCGGGATGAACCGGCATGATTTTGGTCTGACTAAAGAAGCGTTCAGGCTCATGTTCGAAATCATGCAAGATTACCGGATGATTTGTATTCAGAAGAAGAAGGTCCAGACCGAAATAAAGGAAAGATTTGCCAGGATTTCCCACCAAAGGCGGGAAATGGAAAAGATCATGAACAGGGATTCGGAAAAAGGTGCAAACACACCTGTTCTCGGAAGCAGGCAGGAACATGCACTGCTGGAGGAAACCAGAACCAACATGGAGAACAATGGTCTGATTCACCTTTTTGATCTCTGGCCCTTGCCGGAGATCTCCCAGATCCTCTTCAATCAGGTTTGCCAGCTTAAGAATATGATTCCCAAGGACATTGAGCACACCCTGGGCTTTCTCTTGTATATTGAGAAATTCCTGGAGTTCCTGATGCGCCTGGACAGGCTGGGGATCAAGGTCATTCAGCACGAAGCGCTGAGCGTCCTCCTGACCAATGCCTATCAAATCCATGCCTTGCATCTGCTCAAGGAAGGCATGTATCTGGGGTCCACCGGGTACTGGCGATCACCGAACCAGAGGCCGCCGTCGGTAATCTGCATCACCAATCCAGGAGCCCTGGGCAACTGCATGAACCTGCCCCTGCGGCACATCAACTTCCGGGTTTTTCTAGGCACCGGACAGTTTTATGAGTCTCCATTTATTCTGGACAGTACGGAGCGTTACGGAAGCATGGATGAGCTCGGCGGCCCGGAGCAGCTGTTTATGCGACCTGGCCTGTTTTTATTGGACATCCCTCAGCAGATAGAAGACCATTTCCGGAAAGTGCAAAAAAGACAACAACATACCCCCCATTTTCAGAATTTGGTTCAGATGAGAACCCGTAAGGGATGAATTTGCCCTCCAATTCGCTGAGCCTCCGTGTCCTTTCCGCCACTTATGGCCGTAACTGCTGGGCAAAACCCGGAAACGTGGACATTCACATCGCCAATCACGGTTCACTTTCAAAACGAGGATATCTCCGTGAGCAGACAGCCTGCGGTCCATTGGGCCTGGATCGTTCTTATTGTTTGCTTTTTCAATCTGTTCATCAATTATTCCGTACGTCTGGGCTATGGTGTGGTCCTGCCCTTTCTCATTGCCCTGGCCATGTCCGTTCTGGCCGTTGTTCTGAGGACGGCGGTTTCTCCCAAGCCGACTGTCCAGGGCACATAATTACCAAACCGGTCAAAGATGCTCGTGCCTCTTCATAGGTGTATGTCCGTTTATGGGCACGAAACCTTTCCTTCGCTGGCTTCCCTCCCTGTGGCCTGTCTTCCAGGCGGGAGGGAGGGGGCAGGGGAGGGTTCTTTCTGCGGCATTTGAGATATGCCAAGACATCCCGGTATGTATTTTCTGGCCAGATCCAAAGTCTATAGAACTCATTCTACGGCCTTCAGGAAATGCATAAAATCTTCCAGGTCCCTGGAAACAAGTTCAAAACACTCCTGCACACCTTCAGCCAGCTCAGCCACCCGTGACGGCCGAAGATTGAAAGTGTATACATTGCGGACCAGATGGCGGAATGCACGATATTCGTCCAAACAAATACGCGTTTCCCGGCTGATGACAGGTGGTCGCAGATCTTCCAGCTGAGCAGCCATTTGCTGTACCAACTCCTGATGCCAGTTTCCTCCAGTCGGCAGTGCATTGTCTATTGTCCGGCCAATATCTTCGAATACAGCTTCAACCCCGGTATAAAAACTGTGTAAGTTAAGGGCAACACCGTCCTGATATGCATTATCTCCGGTTTGTTGAGCTTTATTGTGCAAATGCTCGACCCGTTGCACAACTCGTTGGATGTCGTGCACAAGCTGCCCTATGCGGCCGGCAAGTGCTTTGTATGTTCCCCCGATCATATATGTACCGCCTCATTTTCAATATGTTCACGCAACGAGGAAGAGGCCTCTTCCATTTTGATCAAGTCAACCGATATATCCGGATCTAGGCTGGTCACTCTGGCCACTGCCTGCAAATACAGGCTTTCATCCAGGCCCCAGACTGCCAAATCGATATCCGAGCGCATATGAAACAGTTCGGGCTGAACCAAGGAACCAAAGACCGCCACTTCTCGGGCTTGAAATTCATCGCAAAGGATCTGACTTGCCTGCCGGGCCACTTTCCAGGCTTGGTCCAGACGCTGAAGGCGTTGGAGTTCGGCAGCCTCCCGCCGCTTGCGTGCAGTTTCCCGATACTTTTCCATGGCTTGATCAGGTATCGGCATAACTTCCTATATTAACCTGTTATATGTCTTTCTTCTCGTTAATGGATAAGCCTCTGATAGCCCATAATCCTTTCTTGTCAGAACTGATGCATTTGAAAATCCGATTTCTTGTAGATAATATGCATTATGGAAGGAATGTTACTTGGTGGCTACCTGAACGAGAGCAGACTTTATATCCTCTTCACTGGGTGGGGCGGGAAGGAGAAAGTCCACCGCTTCAGTGTAGTCAATATCGTCGAAGTAACACATCTGCTCCCTGAGCAAACGTTCATTAAATGCTCCACCAAATATATTCTTTGCTTGAAATGTCACTTGCTGGAAAGTTACGTAACCCTGAAAAAGAACATACAAATCAACATAACCTTTCCATTTTGCCCTGCGGCCCAAAGCATAGGCCTTCATTGCCGCCAAGGTCAAAAGCTCGGGCATACAAACTAAATCCTGAAACCAAACTGGAGATTGTATAAGAAATGGATAGTATACAAAGGATAGACGTACTGAATGAACAGCTACTGTAAGTTCATCACTGCTTCTGTGTAAAATATGGTCAATAGTGTAGTTTTGGGCAATAATGGCATTTATCAACTTATTAGAGTCTAGCTTCTTCGCACAAAAAAGATCAAAATCTATAGACCGGCGATGTCCAACTTGTAGTGCTATCGCTGTTCCGCCAGCAAGATAGAATGAATCAGAAAACTTTTGAATGAGGTCCAAAATCTTCTGCTGATTCGAGCTAATGACTTCGGGGTGCATGACGTTCAAAATACATCTTCCAAAAGTTTATAGTTCGAGGATGCATGTTACATCTTCTGGATTTTAGCAATTGATCAAAAGCTTGCGCAACGGTGCTCAAGCCCAGCTCTTGTATCAGCAACAAAAAATCATCAAAATCTCCATACTTGAGCACAGCTTCTATAACTGCCCGTTCACCCAGCTGGGTCTTATCCCCCACACTCCAAAAAAGAAAAGGCTTTTTTTGCACAATCTGTTCGTATAACGTTTTGTTCACCATACAAATCATACTAAAATATGTATTTCATCCGGTCAAGAACAGCTCCTGAACAATTTCAGCCGACAAAAACATATTGACGGCAAAACCTCACTTGCCCAACAGGCCGATCATGCCCACACCAAGAAGCATGAGCAGGGTCCCGCTCAGACGAATGGCCATGTTTTTCTCCTGGAACACAAGACCGCCGTAGATCACCGAAATCAGTGTGTTCAGCCGCTTGACCGCCAGCATGTACGCCGATTTGGCCAAGGCGATGGCCAGGTGGTGGCAAATGATCTCCAGGGCCACGCAGGTCCCGGCCAGGATTGCGGCCCTGGGCTTTGTCCACAGGCTGGAGAGCCTGGCCTGTCCCAAAATGATTCCGGAGACCACAAACAGACCCCCCAGAGCGGGAACCATGGTCAGCCCGAAGAACATGGGCGAGGAATGCAGGACTCCCATGCGGCCGAAGACCCCGGTCAAGCTGAAGATGATAGCGGTTACCAGCATACGCCAGGATCCCGGCTCACGAAAGACGGCCCGGATGGGATCTGCCAGACCGCGGCCGCTGCCTATCTCTACGTTGAGGACGTATCCGCCGGCTGCAATGAACAGGACCCCCAGAAAACCCCATACATTAAGGACCTCGTCCAGGAGCATATAACCGGTGAGGATGACGAAGGCCGGAGTAAAGGACAAATAGGGCATGGTCAGGGACAGTGGGGAGAGCTGGATAGCTGAGTACTGGAAATACAGGGCCACGACCATGAGCGGCAGGGAAAGCCCCCAGGCCCACCAGAAGGTCGCATCCAGGGGCGGGATCTCTATGAAAGGGAGAATGCCCAGGCATATCAGACCGGCCAGGGCCGTGGGGACCATGCCCATTTCCCAGGGCCGCAGCTCGGAGAGGCCCTGCTTGGCCACAGTGGCGGCCGAGGCGTTGAAGAATGCCGTGAGCAGGGCAAGGGAGATCCAGAGCATAGGCTTTAGACATATTTCCTGGCAAGGACAGCATATTTTCAGGGCCGAGCTGGTATGACCATTTTTGTTGCATAAGCCCATTATCAGGGGGCAAAGCCTGCTGTCAACTCAGGGCTTGAAGCTACACAAACCTTCAGCACTTGAGGCGATCTGGGGAATCGAACAGGTCACTGTAGAGTGCTCATGTTTCAATCCACGCCCCCGCGCAGGGGGCGACTCAAGATTAGGGTTCGCCTTACGCCAAGTATTGGTTTCAATCCACGCCCCCGCGCAGGGGGCGACGCTTGCGCTCAGGGCAAAAGCATTGGTGGAGCTAGTTTCAATCCACGCCCCCGCGCAGGGGGCGACTGACGAGCATTGTCAGGACACAGGTTCAGGAGATGTTTCAATCCACGCCCCCGCGCAGGGGGCGACGGGATGAAGTTGGCGGAGAGTCCGTCAATCTCCGGTTTCAATCCACGCCCCCGCGCAGGGGGCGACACATGGCCAAGGGGTACGACTGCCCCTACTTCGAGTTTCAATCCACGCCCCCGCGCAGGGGGCGACTACCGACCTTTTTGAGCTGGACTTTGCAATGATCAATGGTTTCAATCCACGCCCCCGCGCAGGGGGCGACATGCGATATGCTTCGCCTTCATGCGGTGTAACAAGTTTCAATCCACGCCCCCGCGCAGGGGGCGACACAAAATCTATGTGGTTAAGGAGACAACTACTGGTTTCAATCCACGCCCCCGCGCAGGGGGCGACTGTAAAGGCCAGTGCAACCCTGAGTGAAATCATCGGTTTCAATCCACGCCCCCGCGCAGGGGGCGACAACAAAATGTCCATTGACCTTACAGTCAATGATGTTTCAATCCACGCCCCCGCGCAGGGGGCGACACGATGCTGAGGCGATTAAAGAGCCGCTACAAACAGTTTCAATCCACGCCCCCGCGCAGGGGGCGACATGTCTCCAGAAGCACCCGCTGCTTCCAACGCCTTGTTTCAATCCACGCCCCCGCGCAGGGGGCGACTGGTGGGCAAAATTAGCCACTCCCCATTCATAAACATGGTTTCAATCCACGCCCCCGCGCAGGGGGCGACTGTAAAGGCCAGTGCAACCCTGA
>CAZUER010000034.1:4754-30869 GCA_964619345.1 uncultured Desulfohalobiaceae bacterium | reverse complement strand
TCAGTCCAGATGCATATCGTCGTTGAATAACAGATGTCGGAATGTTATGACCACCCTGTTCCACCCGGGATTTTACACGCGATATAGCCATATTGACATCTGGTAACCACAAAAAGAGAAGAACAATACTATAACCTTGTTCCTTCATATGCTTGAGCAGGCGAACATAGGTCCGGCCCGAAAGGGTGGTTTCAAAAGCATAGCTTTGCTTGGCAGCCACCAGTTCTTTGATCCTGGTCAATAGCAACCTACCCGCCCGCAGATCCTGGGTCTCTGGAGAAAAAGGAGACAATCCGGCAGCTATCAAGTCGGCATTGAGGAACTCCCGGCAATGGACAAAATCTGGAAGGAAATTCTCAGCAAAGGTAGTTTTCCCTGCTCCGTTTGGACCGGCTATGATATATACGATGGGTTGTTTCATCTCTTTCCTTCATTCCCAGGCTCCAGTCACGCCTTGGCGTGAACTTCTTTTTCTTATGGGTCCGGCTATCCTCTTTTTCTTACCCTGGTCTCGGCCTCCAGCCTGATTATGAAGAAGGGGGCGGGAGCCCCAAGACGGGGACGTTACGAGTGAGGACCCCCGCAACGAAGGAAGTCTATCTCCCTTCAGCCTTCCCATCTTCTTTTCTTCGTTCCCAGGGTTTATCCCGTGAAATTTCTTCCATTTCACTGGGATCCTCCCTGGGAACCTCTTTTTTCAAGCCCTTGCAGCTGCCCCTCCCTCATAATACGGAAATGGAACGGTCGGATATAAGCGATACACGTGCCGAAATACTTCTTCTGTTTTGCTCTGGACATCATCTTCAGTATAGCTGTCTACCGGCAGGCCTGTCTCATCATTCCAGAGAAAATCGAGAATGGCCGTATGGACTGCGTCCCGAGTCGATTCTTTTTCCCGTCAATGATCGATACGCAGCTTTTCAGTCTTCAAAGTGTTCAGAAGCTGGACTGCGACTTTCTTGATCCGTTTTATTTCCTTGGATGAGAGATCAGGCTTCTTGAGCAGGTCGAAAACAGCAAGGGTCTCCTCGTCCAGACCCTCCCGAACGGCCCGGTTCTGTTCCTCGTCCAGTTCCTGCACCAATCGGAGCAAGGCCTCAAAGGTCTTTTCTATGGTCGCCCTGTCCTTTTCCTTATTGTATTCGGCCACAAGTTCTTCATAGTGTTTCTGGAAATCTGTGCGGAAAGGATTTTGTTCAAGCAGGAGCTTGAGCCGCTTTTCTATAGCCTGGAACAGGTTCTAAACCGTTGTTTTTTTTAGCCTTGCTGCGCTCAAATTCCTTAGCAATAGCTTCCTGAAGCTCTGAAAGAAGCTCTTCCTCCGGCTTGGTGGGGCCTGTTTCCCCGCCCTCTCCACCTGGCTGCGTCCCGGCAAAGGTGGCCAGGGCTTTGCGCAGATTCTTCAGAATGCCGCAATAATCAACAATAAGGCCGTTGTTCTTGCCTGCTTTGTGTTGAACCAGGAGCCGGATCAGGTGTTCGCCGCTGGAGGCCCGGCACGGGTCACTGTCGTGGTCAACAATACTGCATCCGGCGAAAGTCTTGTAGATTTGAATTTCCAGGTCCTCGCGGTCGGTCAGGATCAGGAAGGTATAGTTCCCACCCAGCTTGCGATGAATCTTGCGGGTAAAAAAGGCCATGGAGTAGCTCTTGCCCGCCCCTTGGGTATGCCAGAAGACACCAAGCTTTCCTTGTCGGTCCTTGCTTGACCGGACAGCCTCAATGGCCCTGTTCACACCCAGGAACTGATGGTTGCGGGCCAGGATCTTCTTGGGCTCACCGGCTGAGGTGTCAAAGAGGATGAAATTCTCCACCAGGTCCAAAAAGTTATGCTTATTGCAGACTCCCTTGAGCAGGGTCTCCATATCTACCTGCCCCGGCTCTTCCTCAGCCAAACGCTTCCAGTCTTTGAAGTACTCCCACTTGCTGGTGACTGTGCCGATCCTGGCCTTTTCCCCATTTCCAAAGAGGACAATGGCATTGTGATGGAATAAATGGGGAATCGTGTCCCGATAGTCGGAAAAGTTTTGTTCAAACGCGACTTTGAGATTCTTGTGAATGTTTTTGCACTCCACGAACAAAAGAGGAAGGCCGTTGACAAAACCGACGATATCCGCCCGCCTGCGGTACAGGTCACCCCGGACCCAAAGCTCCCGGACGCAAAGAAAATCATTGTTCAAGGGATCGGAAAAGTCGATCAGCCGAAGCCTTTGGCGAACCCGCTGGCCTTTCTGGTTGGAAAACGTTAACGGAACGCCGTCTTTGATCAGGTCGTATTTTTCCCTGTTGGTGATAGCCATGGATTGGGTGGCTACAGTGGAAGTTATCTGCCGCACGGCATCGTCGTAAGCTTCTTGCGGCAAGCCGGGATTGAATCTTTTCAGGTTGGCGAGCAAGGGGCGGGTCAGGACCACTTCGCGGTCGTTTTTGCGTCCCAGCAGACTGTCCGGTCCAAAATCTTCCGTGTTGTAGGCATACACCGATTTCCAATCAAGCTGTTGGTCAAGGTATTCAGCAGTTGTCCGTTGGACAAGAGAATCTTCGGTGTAGTCATGTGGAGTCATGCTGCGTCTTCCCTGGCTATGGGTTTGTGTACGGCCTGGGAGCCACAAGAATGTTTGTGTACGATAAACGGGGTTTTGCCGTACACAAATGGGTTTGCGAATGCCATATTGTCCACAAAGAGGCGATCAGCCATATATGTCATGTCCTTCCAAACTTCCGGCCAGGAGCAGAAAAAAGTGAAGTGTCACAGCCTGAATCTTATGCGTATATACTCCTGGGTCTGGCTTGCAGTAAGTTCAGTTGTAGACGGGCCTGTACGTACATAGAACCGCTCAGTCTCACCATCTTTGACAAACACAGGGATTGGAGATTTTTTGCACCGAACGACCATGACCCGGGTTGAATCATAATCTTCAAAATGGATATGCATGGAGGTCATGGCCTGCGGACCGATGCGGCTTTTCACAATCTGTTCCATTCTTTTGTCAGGATCGCCCGTATGTAAATTTGTCCGCAGCACAATCAAGTTGGCCCTGAATATTATCCTCTCTGGTTGAGGCTCAATCTACTCGGCCAACTCTATCCTTAATCGTCCTTCCTCCACTTTCAAGTCTTTGATGCCATCTCCAAATAGCTTCCGCAGGTTAATGCCGTATGTGGAACTCTGCTGCAAGAGGTCTCTTCCCTTGATCCCAAGCAAGGAGGAGGGCAGAGGTACACCCATAAGGCTGACTCCCTCAACTGCTATGCTGGGCTGACCATTGGTACAGCTTACCTGTATTCCTGTGGTGACTTTGACAGTCTTCCCAGCCATAACCGGCATATCATTGGGAACCAAGATCAATACACCTGCGGAGATCAAATCCTTTGATAAGTGAACCCTGGCTCTGTTGGCTAATTTGGGTTCCCTGGCGATCATTGCATTAATTTCGCGCTGAGTGAGGTAGATGATCCGGTCCCCAGCTTTTTCTGAATATCGCTCAGGCTTGAGGGTTTTGTCGTCAGAGACTGCTTCCAGTGCTCTTAACTTGTCGTCCAGTGCCTTTTGCTCCTTTGAATTCAGAACCACCGGCCCAATGGATCGAGAGAACAGCCAATACCTGGCAATGAGCAAGGTGACCACAGCCGTAATTCCAGCTGTAAGGATGACAAGAATCAGAGTGTTCATAATATAAATGGTTATAATATATATTTATTTAAAAAAATCGATATAACATATTCTAAGATATTTAAGCATAAGCAGCGCTTAGTTGAGGTGTACATTGCAGCAAAACTACGCCCAATGGCAACAGATAAAATCCTTCTTGAAAGTATGCATCATGATAAATGGGCTTGCTCTTATACTTCTCAAAACAGCCTTAATTGTTATAATTTCAATATATTAAGTGATGCGCGACCAATGTGACGCAATTGACGCATTTTTACAAGCCTATACAAAAATTGTCATCATAGTGGTAAGCCATGGCGTTTTTTCACAAATTGGACAAAATCCCAGACCTCTTTTTGCAGATTTGGGGGTAGGGATGCAATTTCACTTTGTATGATACAAATATAAGTCGGAGTGAATCATGGCAAGCAAGAAACGATTCAATAGCTTAACAGATTGTCGCCGATACTTGGCCAGCTTAATTAACCGAGTCGACGCTGGTGAAGTCGATCCACAGGTGGGCGGTCGCCTGGGATATCTGGTGAACATACTGGCATCGACTATTAAGGATGGTCAGCTGGAACAGCGGGTGGAGGAGCTTGAGGCTCGTATGCAAAATTCCAAGGAGGCATAAATCATGACGAGTCTACAGAGAAGGGTTCATCGGCTGGAGGAGCAGGCTTCCAAAGGCGGCAATGAGAAATCTGGGGGCTTGAGCCGGGCGGCGGCCACACTTGTGGTGGACAAGCTCCATATAAATGAGGGCATTTCAGCACAGGATCGTGAAAAATTAATTTCTGAATATATGACCCCCAAAGACCCAATCCCTGACTTGAAGCAAAAGGCGCAGGAAATGGTTGATGCAATGTTAGGCAGGGACTAATCAATGGTTCAGGTTTGACCGAACTATGCTTTATGGAGCATAGAAACCATACTCTTTTGCATTGATATTATGGCGTTTCTCCCGGCCAAGGGAGAGGTTGGAGTTGGGCCGTAGTCATGTCCGGGCATGACCATGGTGTCCTCGGGCAGTTGCATAAGCCTGCGGATTGATGCACCCAGGGTGGTCTATCCCCATAGGGCAAGTCGTTGTGGCCGCTGTCGCCCACAAAGAGGGTATCTCCGGTAAAGAGCTTTCCGTCTCCATAATAGCAGACCCCGCCAGGCGAATGTCCTGGGGTGTGCAGCACGTCCATCCTTACAGTATCTCCTACCGTAATGGTATCGCCATCATGTAAAACGACATCCACCTCCTGCTGATAGTAGGAAATATCTGCCTCGTGCATGGCTAAGCGGGCACCTATTTCCTGCCTTAGGGATGCGGCCGCCTCGGTATGATCGAAATGAAAAATGGGTAGTGAGGATGTATTCTGCAATCAGGCCGTGTTCATTGATATAGCTCAGGATACGGTCCTTGTCCGTCTCTGGATCAATGGGTGCCGCTTTGTTGGTTTACGGGCAGGCTACAATATAGCAGAAATTGTCCATATGACCAAGCCTCATCTGCTCGACCAGCATATATTATCCTTTAGTTTAATTTCAGATGAAATTTCACCAGTTCCTAAATGGAATATCTGAGAGTTTCACCTTAGTGCTATCATATCCATATTTGAGTAACACATCAAAAGCTGCCCTTTCTGACATTTTTTGTTCACTCGATGGACCTACATATATATCAATAAGTCCGCCTCTTTCTTTTATTTTAGAAATCGGAATCTTATAATAGGGTATTAATGTGTATTTTCCAACTCTAAAATCATATCTATCATGGTCAATACGTATAAACGGAGAAACAATTCTCCATTCTCTTTCTTCAGAAAAAGAAATATCTTTTAAAAAAAGACTTTTTATAGAAAAATATTCAATAAATTCCCACATCTTAAGATCGTTATCATCTAATGCAAATAGATTGTTATTGATCCATGAATATATTATCTCATCTATAACTATATTCTGTTCAACCTTTTTATAAATACATGGACTAATCAAAAAACCATTATTTTTTGATAAGTTGTTTAAATATGATCCGCTAAATCCTAATGACATTCCTGATCCATTTGATCCATATCCTCTCCATTGACTTAGCAAATCTCCTTTCTCAGTAAATGAACATACACATATATTAACACCTGGCAAGTCATTTATAGCTTCTTTTAATCCATTTAGTTTATGCTTTTCAATGGAATTATTTTTATATATTCTGTCGTTGACTAAACTTATTGCATAGTTCATTTCTTTTGTGTCATTCAAGTATTGTGCATTAGTAGCCCATATCTCATTTGTATTTAGTATGCCTAAAAAACCTTCTTGCGATGTATAATGGTATAATGTTCTGTTAACTTTTCTTTTGGTAAGCTTTCTAAGTGAAGAATATTTTGGGGGCATAACAGCAAACCCTCGACATCAAACCAAGTACATTTTTTAAACTTATAATACCCTATCACACTCACTCCACCCCCAGCCCCTTAAACACAGCATCCACAGGATCAGAGTAAAAGCTGGTCTGGAATTTGGCGAAAAGCTCTCCTGGGACTGAGGGGATGTCGCCCACGCTGCTCATGGGGATGAGAATTCGCTTGGCTCCGGCGTCAAAGGCCACTTGCAGGCTGGCGGCCAGGTTGTCGGCCGGGATGACGTTGCCGCCCAGGCTCATGTCCCCAAGGACCACCAGGCTTCCCTGGACCGGCCGGCCCATGAGCCCGGAGCACAGGGTCAGAAAGCAGGGCAGGGTCATGGAGCTGTTGGGGCCGGTATTGTGCATCTCCACAATATGCAGATGGTAGTCCCGGTCTCCCGGCTTGAGTGAAGCGCTGATTCGGTTGGCGTTGGCCTTGAAGTAATCAAAGGCCACCTTGATCGGTTCCTTGGCCTTGTTGCTTGATCCTACTCCGGAGATGGACAGCTTGCCGTTTCCTGCGGTCACTTGCAGTTCAATGCGGTACAGGCCCAGCTGACCACTGCTGCCGGTGCCCACGGTGTGCAGGGTGCCGGGATTGAGCGGACCTTCCGGAATAAGTGAGCTTCCGCCTTGCTCCGGAACACCGACGAACTTTTCTTCCCTGGTTTCCTGGTCGATGTAGCTGAAGTGGACATCGTAGAACTCCATCCCCCCCAGCCTTTTCAGCTGCTCCTTGACCCGCCTGCGGCATTCCAGGGCGTAGTGCAGGCACTTCTCCGCTGCCTCTTTATCGTACTCGCCGTGGGGATACAGGAGCTTTAAAAGGCCGGAGACAGTCTTGCGCACGGCAATGGTGTCCCGCTGGTTCAGGTTATTGCCCAGGAGGAAATGGGTGTCTATGCTATCGGCAAAGGTGGTCTTGCGTATCTCCCGAAAGTACTCGGCCAAGTAGTCCACGATCAGCCCATACAGGTTGGTGAAGAACTCCGGGCGCATCTTGGGGATCTCCCAACCCGGGATGTAGCAGTGCATGCGGTCAAAAAAAGCGGTATCTATCATCTGTTCCGGAAAGGGGGCAAAGAGGTGGCTGGTCTTGAGCAAGGTATCTATGCTCTGATTGATGTTGCCCACAAAGACCATGGCCGCATTGGCGCTGATGGCGTCCCGGCCCCGGGAAAAGGAACCGGAGGCCATGAAGTCCTTCATGATCTGCACCCCGTCCTTTTCCTTGAACTTGATCCCGGCCACCTCGTCAAAGGCCACCACATCCCAGACCCCGACCAGGCCCACTTTGTGTGAGCTCATATTGTAGAACAGGTTGGCCACTGTGGTCTGCCCGCCGGAGACCAGGATGCTGTTGGGGCTGATCTCCTTGTACACATGGCTTTTGCCTGTTCCTCTCGGCCCCAGCTCACAGACATTGAAGTTGTTTTCCACCAGAGGAATAAGGCGGGCCAGGAGGTGCCATTTGGCCCGCTCATCCAGTGTGGTGGGCTCAAGACCGGTGGAGCGAAGAAGCACATCCATCCACTGCTCTTCAGTAAAGGCCCGGCGCCCATCAAATAAGCCCTGCATGTCCATGTTCGGCATCTGGATGGGCTTGAGCTCATGGATGGAAAAAGGAGAGCCCTTTTGGCCTTCCTCGTGAAAATAGTTGATCCCGATGATGCACCAGATCCCGCCCACCAGGAGCTTGTCAAACTCCTTGACCGTGGTGCTGGAGATCTCCACCCCCTTGACCCCCAGATTGGAAAGGAAGGCCTCGTAGCAGTCCCGCTTCTCATTTAAGGTTACGGTGACCTTGTCGATGATCTTGAACGTTCCCCGTTCCCGGATGGTGGACTTGACCTTCTCCGCCTCATCCGGACGGACATAGTTCTGGGCCAGGATGTTTTTGACGCTCTGGATTCCTTCCTGGATGATGTCCTCGTCATCCGAGGCGCAGTACATGCCCAGGAGATATTCCAGGACATAGACCGGGACATTGGCCCCTTCCTTGAGCAGCTTGGTCAGATCCTTGCGTACTACCTTGCCCTGGAAATGTTCATTGAGCAGGGCATCGAGGCTGACGGTTTCATTGTCCATCTGAATGTTTTCCTTCCCTAAGTGTCTATGTAAGTCTATGGGAGGCAGCACTCATAAAATCCTGCTTGCCATGTATGACAGCCAAGATATTCACGTCCCTGTCAGTCACTTCATAGATGATCCGATAAGAATACATGAAAATTTCCCTGACATTGGGGTCATTTGTTTCCGGAACCATCCTTCCTGCCTTGGGAAAGGCCTCAAGAGTTTCAGACTTGTCAACAATGTTTTGAACCACATGTCTGGCGTAATATCTGGAATCCTCGGCGATGTAGGCAAATATCTTCTTCAGATCCCTTTGGGCCGGACCAGACCATCTCACCATGTTTCTGTTTCCTTTCGCAGTTCATCAACAGACAGGCTGTCACCACTTTGAACAGCATCTCTGCCTTTTCTTACCTTGTCCATGACATAAAGCTGGTACATGATGTCATCTATATTTGCGCTGTCTGGCATATTGGATATGACCTGAAGAGCTTCTTGTTTCAAAGTTTCCATATCTTATCTCCTGTGTTTTGAAGGTCGACTAAGGACTATCAAGCCAAATGCTTGGCTGAATCGATATCATCAGTCCTTAGTCTATTAGCTTCAGCCTACCTCTTCAAAAATCATTCATAAAGGCCAAATCAATGCTAACCGGAATCCGCTCGTATTCTATCTGGGTGTCCGGGTCCCGCAGGACCAGGGCGTACTCCTTGTTGCTGTCATAGCCACTGCTCTTCAGCCTGAGTTTGACTGTCCGTTTGCGCTCCTCCATGGAGTCGGACTCGCTGTCAAAGGTCACAGTCTCTTCACTGCTGACCAACACCTCTCCGTCCCGGATGGAAATGCTCAAGGTCCTGGGCAGCATGCGCTGCGATATCTTCTCGGTCTGGATGAACTCAAACTTACAGATGGTATTCACCAGCTTGCGGTTGGAGCCCAGCAGGGACACGCCCACCTTTTTCACAGCCTCCTTTTCCGCCGCCTTGGCATCCAATTCCTTGACCTTGACCACCGGCACAACCACTTCCTGGGGCAAGGCCCCGCCGTGGATAAACTTGGCCCCGCCGGCAAAATGAAAGCGATTCACCCCCTTGGGTATCCAGAACTCCATATTGTCCTGGGTCCCGGCAGTGGTGGAGGTATATCCGTGCCAGGTATTGCTCGATTCCCCAAGGTCATGTCCAAGGACATATCGCTTCTTGGCCTTGACCACACCTCCGGGTTTGGAGCCCAAGTCGCTTTTTTCCAGAGCTCCCGGGGGCGCATCCTGATACAGGAATCCGTGATCGCCCGTGACCAGCACATGAGAGCCGTTTAAGCTGTTGACGATGAACCGGACCAGTGAGGAAATTTCGCCAATGGTCTTGCGCACTGCGGAAAAGGTCCTGGTCTCAGTGGAGGCTGAGTCCCCGGTGGCATCGATTTGGTTGTGATAAATGTAGATCACCTGCCAGGGCCGTACAGCCTCCCGGCCTTGCTCTTTGTTCATGGCCAAAAGCTCATCTGCCTTGATCGCAACCCCCTGGTGCTGAGCCAGGATCTCACTTCGCTGCTCAAAAGAGGCGCAGGGCTGGTCGTCAACCAGGATCTGGTCTGAATCCTGTTTATAGCCGTATCTGCTCCTGGGCAGCAGGGCGGCCATGCCCAGGGCAGTATAGCTGGGCAGGACCCCGAGCTGGGAGGAGAGTTTGGCCTTGAACCTTGATTTGGAGTTGATGTCCCGGGTCAGCTCCTCGCCCACCTCATATCGTAAGGCGTCGCTTATGATCACAAAGACCTTGCTCCTGGAGGAGGTAAGCAGGGGTTTGACCTGGGAGGTGAAAAAGTGCTGCTGTTTGGGCACATCCCGCAATGTCCAGTCCCGGAGCAGGCTCTGTTCACCTTGCAGAAAGCTGCCCCAGCACATGGATATCTGGTCCAGATACCAATTGGAGTAGCAGGCCTCCACAGTCTTCTGCACTTCTTTGAGCACATCCCAGCCAGCCAGCTCCACAATGTCCGCGGCTTCGTGGAACAGACGATAGAGCTGATCAAAGCGGTACAGTTCTCGGACATAAGCCTGGTACATCTTTTCGGCATGGGCAAAGCTCAGGCCCTGGCTATACTCCCGGCGAAGCTCCAGCAGGTTCAGCACTGCATCCAGGGCATCGTATGTGGTGGCATAAATATTGGAGGTATGCTCATATCCGTCCAGGTGAATGGTGGCCCAATGTCCATCCCGGCGGCTGAGGATGGCGGACTTGAGCTCATCAATACGATCTTCTCCCTCCTGGATGATCCGGGAACGAAGAGAGCGAATAATCTGGCGTTCCACAGCCTCAAAGGCCATAACCTCCAGCAGGGAATAGGCATCATAGGCGGCCAGATGTTCTGAAAGGCCAAGCTCCTCAGCCACCTGTCCGGAAATAAGGCTGTATTCCTTATAATGGCTCAAATCCCGCCGCCACTGGGCCACAAACACAGAGACATTGGTGCCGGCCGTCTGCTCGGCCAGCTGAAAATGCTGCAAGGACTCCGGCAATCTGCCTCGCAGGTCGTTGGCCATGTCCTTGACCAACAGACGGATGAGCAGATCGGACAGATTGGGAGAATCAGCATTGTAGCCAAAGACTTTGGCCATTTCCTGCCAAAAGAATTCAGCCAGGCCGAACTTCTCAATGTCCTGCCAGGCCTTGGGTGGGGTCTTGAAATCACACCCATCCTCTGTGCACATCTCCCCAAAAAGCTGCATCAGGATATCAACCATGCTGGCCTGCTCAGCCCGGGTGAGCACAACCAGCATCTTGGTGTCCATGTCCCGCTCCTGATCATCAGGGGCAATGAGCCTGTGCAGCCGCTGGGTCCGCTCCCGGCTCTTGAAGAACTTCATCCGCTCCCGGATATGCTCCCGCATGGAGTGGTGGGTCAGGCCCAGTTCGCTTATGAGCATGGAAGGCCGGTCGGCGTGAAAAGAGCGGCTGTACAGACGGATGTCCAAGAGCCAGTCCTGGTCCGGAGCGGGCTCGGGACGTGGGGAGTAAAGGAGGTATTTGCCGTCGTGGTCCTCAAGCTCCAGGCGGACTTTAAGCTCCAGGGTGCTCTCCTGGTCTGGGTAGACGATATGCACCCCGTCCAGATCGAGCTCAGGGACCAGATCCACAAACTCCTGGTCCGGGTCATGCCAGAAGACAATGCGGTAGCCTTCGGTATGGAAGAGGTGGTTCAGGCTGTCGGTTGTTTGTGCTGTGTTCATGGTCTATGAAGAAGGCTGAAGGTTTGAAGATTAGGTTGAAGGCTGAAGAAAAAGACCTTCACCACAGAGGACACAGAGAGCACAGAGGGAAGAGGAGGGAAAAATTTCATATCTCTGTGGTTGACGATCTTCGTTTTTGCATATGGCCTTTCATTCAGACAACAGTCTTCTGCCCTTGTCCGTCAGGCGGTATTTCTGTTTGCGGCTGCTTGGTTTATCCGGAATAGTACGTTGGATGTATCCATGTTCAAGGGCTGGATGGAGATAATTTTCCCGAAAAGATGCCCGGTGTTTCAGTCCCATATGTTCCATAAGCTCTGATGTAGACATATCCTTGTCTTCCAGGGCCTTGAGGAATACATGCATTTGATTAACCTGGTCGGTTGTTGACTGGGTCGGTGACTGGGTCGGTGACTGGGTCGGTGACTCCCCTTGGGAGACAGTTTTCCCTACTGTAACCTGCTCTGCCAGTTGCACAACTACCCGAACCCGGGTGCCGATCTCCATAATCTCCAGTTCCGGTAGTCCCAATTCCCGGGCTTCCCGGAAAATACGGGGCATGCCGCTGCCCCATTGCTCAATCAGGTTCAGCTCCCGGAAGACCCGGGCAATGACGTGGTTGCGGATTTTGGAGATACCTTGCTTCATGTCCTCCACAGTCATGCCCGGCAGGAGCATTCCAGGGTTCTCTACCTCAATCCGGTCGTCAAAAAAGGCCACCCGGATGGGTGCGCCTCGTTGGGAGTAATCGGCATGCACCAGGGCGTTGATAACCACCTCCCGCAATATGCCCAAGGGTATGCTCCAGACATCCTTGCGCCGGACCTCGGAAAAGTCCGCTCCGCGCATGGCGTGCTTTTTCAAAAAGAGTATGATGCTGTCCACAGCCTGGGGCAGATGGTCATGCAGTTCAGCGTGATCAAAGATATCCGCCTTGTCCCGGCCTACAAACCGGCCGCACTGGACCCAGGCATCTGAAAAGTGACGTTCCCGCTCCTTGCCGAAAAGGAGGATCCCCCCTTTGGTGGGTACCAGTTTACCCTGGTCCTGGGTCAGCAGTTTCAAGGTCATCAGCTCGTTTTCACCCAGAGACCGGTCCTGCCCGAACATCTTCTTGGCCGTCTCCAGGTCCAGGTCGTCAATTGACAGCCCGGGCATGGGCAGCTCGTCAAAAGAAATACCTTCAGCAGTCCGGCGAAGCTCGGCTATGAGTTCCCGGTCGGCCTGTCGGTTGGTGGAGCCAAGACGAATATAAACACCGGCTTCCAGACCCTCGGCCTTTATATAATGGGGTCGCAGGCCGCTGAGGAATACCTCCACTGTGAGCAGCGTCTTGTCCTCCACAGTAATGAATTCAATGTTGGGCACTAATCGCGGGGCGATGGCATCAGCCACTAGGCTACACAGCCGTTCCTCTTCGTCCAATGGCTGATCAATGCCGATCACATTTTTCTGGTCATCCACCCCAAACACAAGGCGCCCGCCGGCGGTATTGGCAAAAGCCACCAGGGTCTTGAGGAAGTTCCGCGGTGATGACAGATCTCTCTTGAATTCCAGAGTCTTGCTTTCAGAGGATTGGAGTAGATGTTCAATGGCTGAGGGCATGTTGGATACTTTATCTGGAATTGAAAGTACTGATTTTAAAAAAACTAGTTGATTGTTCATGAATAAAGGGCATTATATTGTTCTTTTATTTTTTATTTTTTATACTTGATCCCAATACGGCTCAGTTCGTTGTTCATCCAACGCGAGATTAAATAACATGTTATCGTTAAAATAAATTTCACTGTCACTGAAGCTGAAACCTATAGTGCTTTGATCTTGTTGCCACATTTTGTCTGGGAGAACAAAAGACTCAAAAAAATGACAAAATACATTGCTGATATTTTTTGTTCCAGGGCTAAATCCACCAAGTGTATTTACAATCTTATTGAAACGTCTTTTTGTGACAGGTATTCCCTCCACTGTTTCTATAAGAAAATGTACGATGCATTCAGCATGATCAGGAAATTGCTTTACTGCTTCGGATAATTTCCTCTTTATGTCTCGTGCTTTTCTATCAATGATTATTTCATCGTCGCAAGTCCAAGCTGATAATATAAAAAGATCAATATCATGAATATAAGTAGGAGTTGTGCTGGGAACAATACATTCAAGGCTTGTATAATGTTTGTAAGGGATGTATTCTTCAGTAGTCAACTCAATTATTTGAGGGGAAGAATTCTTAACATCGTTATCCTGTAGGTGTTTTTTGATCTTTGTTAGGTCAATCTCATTAATCTTAACGGTAACAAATTCATCATCTTGTATTGTTGTTGGTTTGTAATAACAGGGCATAAGCCTTAACTTTGGCGCTAATGTTTTAACTAAAAAATCTTCTGGCAAACTTGCCAAAGAGTAATGGAATGTTAACTCAATAAAGATATTCTTCCTTAGGCTTAATAAATGTTCTTTTAAAGGGCTCCAAAGCTTCAACCAAGCATCATTTTCTTTTTGAGTTAATGAAGAGTGCTTTGCCATTGACTTACATTCAATATAAAAATCTTTACCATATTTTGTAGCAAATATGTCAGGACGCTTTGTGTCCCCCTCAGGTATAAACTCAATGTTGCTAAATTTATTCCGAGCATAAAAGGCCGCTGTAAGAAGCTCAAATAGATCAGTATCTGGATTTTTGTTTCCTGGATTCAGGAAGTTATATGCTACTGATTCTACATTTTTTATCTTAATTAATCTATGGAGGTCTTTTCCTAGAGAAATGAAAATGGGTGCAATACGAGCCCCTTGATGTAAGTCATATAAATATTGTATATCATCATTTATGAGGCACTCAATGTAGAATAAATATGAACCTGGCATGTCACTAAATAAGGATAATGATGTAGTTTCATCCGTTAAGTCTTCGCGACTTGGTTTATTAAGTATATCTTTAATTATTTTTTGTCTCCTTTGTCCCCAATCTTCAGGTTGTAAAAAGCTGACGAACCAGTTGAAGATTAGTTCTATATAGTACTCATGGTTATTCTCATTCATCTTAGTCTCCTAGACTCTTCCCCGTAACCGCCTTGACCTCAGCCAGCAGATTCCCGAACTTGCCGTAGTTGACTTTGACTCCGTCGTCCAAGTCCAGGCTGATCCGCTGGTCGGCGTAGTGGCGGAGCTGTTCGTCAAAAGCCCGCAGCTCTTCCTGTTTTTTGCGCATGATGTCCAGCTCATTCTGCATCTTGTTCCGTACACTGCTGGACCCGGCACTATCCCGCTCCTTTTCCAGGTACTCGATCCGGGCCTTGTATTTGCCTTGTAGAGGAGTGACGTACATGGCCCGCATTCTGGACAGGGTAGATTCGTTGTAGCGGTGCAGGTAGACCAGGCACTGGAAGGCCTTGTGCTTGCCACTGGAGAACAGCCAGTAGATGGGCAGCTTCTTGTACACTTTGAGGTGGTGGTCCTTGAAGAACTTGTCACTGATGTACCGGCGGATGGTATCAATGGGTTCTTCGCTTTTCTTGGGGCCAAGGCTGTTGGCCACAAATTTTAGGTTCTCGTCCAGGGCCTCCGGCGGCCAGGCAACTTTGATAAACTCCACAAACCTGTTGGTGGCATCGTCTGCAAACCAGTCGTCGTCCATGACCGGGATGATCCCGTCCTCGTCTGCCGGGAAAGTCTGATACCGGCTGGGGTCAAAGCCCTCGTTGCCGCTGTGGGCATAGATCAGCCCGGGCTCATCCAGGGAGTAGCGGCCCATCATGCAGCCGATGGCATAGGAGATGAGCTCCTTCATGGTGTCGGCCCGGAGCAGGGCCTCCAGCTCTTCCTCAGACTTGTTGCCGCCGTATCGATAATACGGGTTGCAGGTCAGGGTGATCTCTTCCAGGGGGACGTCAGGGGATAGTTCGTCTTGGAGGCCGTAGGCCTCAATGAAGATGCGGTTGTTTTCTTCCTCCAGGCGCTTCATTTCTTGGGTGGTTTGGTGCCAGCGAGAGCGGAGGTCACCAAATGCTGAAGGAAGAGTGTTAGTCTTGTATTTAAGATTTAAAAGAGGAAAGATCTTAAAGTTCCAAGAGACTTCATATGAATCCCAATCAGCACGGCTTATGCTAATAAGCTCTTCAACATAATGACTAACTCTATTATTCAATATAAATGGCAAAGAAGAGATGTTACCAGTCTGAAACTCAATAGTTGGATTTATTGAATTCAACAAATAAGAAGATATCTTTGATGCAAGAAATCCAAGAGCACTTAACAATGTTTGCTGGTCAGAAAAACATGAAGAACCCTTAGCATCAAATAAAAATCCATCATCTGAATATCTTATTCCAAAATAAGATGAACTTGTTGCTGTATAAGTTAATGACTCTTGGAAATAAAATTCTTTACTTCTAGGAAAGGCCCTGCCAGTAGATAATATATCCTCACCATCATTAAACCAGTTCACATAATATAAGCAATTACCATACCATTTACGATAACTACCTCCTTTATTGTATGGGAACCATTTCTTTTCGCTTTTAATTGCATTTTCTCGAGATTTACAATTTCTTTCTGCATTCTCGTCAGATACTTCAAACCACATTCGTAAAAATCGATCATTATCTGCTGTAGTCATACCCCCAGTTACAACTAATAATTCATGAATAGGTGAATATATTTCAAAAAGACTTCTTATTTGCTCACTCACCCAATAAGCAATCGGACTTCCAGGAATCTTCTTAAAATCAGCCCCAGAAGCAGTGTATCGGTTTGCTTCTCCTGCACGGATAGCTTCAATTTTTGATTCTTCTGATTTTTCCTCAACAAGTCGAATATAAGTTCCTTTATATTCTTCAAGCTTTTCATTGTACAAAACAAAAGCCGTAGTCTGGACAACTTCTCCACTGATGCTGTCAAAAGCTCGGGCGCCCAGGTGAGCCATATAAATTATTGTTTCAGAATCAAGGATGTTACTTCTTAATTTTTCAAAGGATGACAAAAACATCCAACTCTGCATGGTGATCAAAGCAGCATACCCTTGGGGCTGAGCCATGGCCAAGTTCCGCTCAATAAACATGGCAAACAAATCAGACTTGCTGTCCGGATACCTGCTTTTAGCAAGCTCCTTGAGCTCGGCATTCAACCCCTTGCTCCCCATATACGGCGGATTGGCCACCACAAAGTCATACTCTGTAGCCAACAGCCTGGCCTGGCGGACTAATGGCAAGAGCTGCCTGGCCATGCTTTTAGAGTATTCATCCCAGCTCAAGGCCTTTTCTATCAGCTTCTCCAGCCTGGGCAGGGCGTTTTTGACCTTGTCCGGCACTGTGAGCAGGGAACCAAAGGTCTTGGCGTCCTGGAAGAGATGCAAGAGTGCCTTCAACTCGTCCTGGCTGACCTCCGGCTTGTCTTTGCCCTTAAGATAGGCTTGCTTATTTGAGGGCTGGACCAGGTACTGCTGCTGCATCTTGGGCTTGCCTACCTCCACGGTGTGCTCTTTAAGCAGGGTGCCTGCCAAATCCTCCATATCCAGGTCTTTGCTTTCTTGGATGGGTATGACGTTTAGGGTTACGGGCCGATCCGGGTTGAGGATGTGCCGGTCGTCGGCCCTGGCCTTCATGAGAACGGTGAACCTGGCCAGTTGGGCAGCCCGGTCGTCGATATCCAGGCCATAGAGATTGAGTTCCAGAATATGCCTGGGGATGTCCCGGGTGCGGTACCCGCATTCCAGATAGATCTCCTTGAACAGATCATAGGCCTCGGCCAGAATATGGCCTGATCCGCAGGCCGGGTCCATGAAGGTCAGATCTTCGGGATTGAGTTCCTTGGGGGTGATGGACTCCAGCTGGGCCTGGACTTCCGGGTCCTGTTCCGCAGGCTGGATGTAGAACTCCATTGTCTCCCGGATGAAGGAGTGCGGATAGGTCATCAGCCACTTGCGGCCCAGGGTATTCTGGACCATGTATTTGACGATCCAGTTGGGGGTGAACAGCTGGGTGGCGGCCGGGATGTCCTCGCTTTTGACCGTCTTGCCGATGACCTGGCTCTTCTTCTCCGAGATGTAGAACTGATACAGCCAGCCCACAATCTCGATCTTCTGCCAGTCTTCCTCTGGTATCTCGGTGACCATCTTGCGGATGGGGGAGCTGGTTTGCAGCAGGTTCTCGGGCAAAAGGAGCTCTGATGCGTCGCTGACCCGCTCAAACAAAAAGGGCATGACCCGGTGCAGGGCATTGCACTGGGTGATGAGCAGCAGACGGTAGAGCTCAGCATCCTTGTCTCCGGCCAGGCGGAGCTCAGCCACCTTATACTGATCCAGGCCGGGCAGATCCACACTGGTGGCCTTCTCCAATATCTCTGGGATCTCAGAGCCGCTGGGATTGCTCAACACCCGACAGCCATGACCCAGATAGTCGTGCAGCTCCATATACCGGAGGGCCACAAAGCGGTTGAACCAAGTGTAGGCCGCCTCTTCCATGACCTGGGCAAAGCCCTTGCGCCCTATACTGGCTTCCAGGTCCTCTCGCTGCGTGGCCACCTGGACCGGAAACGGCCGGCCGCCAATCAGGGCCACCTGGCCCTGGATCTCTACAGGCTCGATATGTGATTCCGAAAGCCCCAGGACCTTGGCCCGGTCGGTGACAGCCTGAATGAACTCCTGGCGGGCCTGGGGAGCGTAGGATTTGAGTTTGTTGGTCTGCATGGGTGCTGATTTCCTGTTTTGAGGATATGATTCTTACTTCAGAAAATGGAAAGCACAAAGAAAAAGCATTAAGTTGCCTTTGTTTTTTGTGTAAGTTATTCTCCAAAAAAGGACTCACTAAAATTATTTTTAATACTTATTAGTAATTCTCTGATATCATATAAATATTCCACAATTGAGCCGAAAACTCTAAGAACAGCCCAAAGTGCAAGCGAGTTTAAAATTACAATTATTCCTATAAACGTGTCATAAGCACCCATTGCTAATATTAACACGCCTGACAAAATACCTAAGAAAAAAATTATCCCAGACAATATCTTAAGTATGCTTAACGCATGATACTCATTGGCATCTGCCTTTCTCATCTATAATCTCCTTTTATAACTATTTTAAATATTATAGAACAGCTCATGAAGATTTAGTCTTCTAAAACTAAAATTAAATTCTTTGGTGCTATTCTATCCGTATCCGTACATCGTCTCCCAGCTCATCCAAAAGTTTTTGCTTCAGGTTTTGCACAAAGTTTTCCACATCCTGTTCGTTTTCCAGGTAGACCTTGGTAGTCAGGGTGGAGGTCTTGATGGTCTTGGTCTTTTTGGCCGGCTTGGGGTTGCTTTTCGTTTCTTGCTCTGGCGGGTGTTTTGCCCCTTCAATCCGGTCAAAGGCATCGTAGATGGCCCGTTCAAATTCCTCCAGGAGGTAAGATATGTTGGGGATGCTGGTTTCGTGCTCTATCCGGTTTCGGATGTCCTCTAGTGGTCCTTTGACCTGGTCGGCAAAACTCTGGTCAGCCTGGATCTGTTTCAGCTGCTGATCCACAGCATTTTGTCTGGCAATCATGAAGGTCAGGGCTGCCTCCCGTTTCTGAGCCACCATCTGCTCGTTGATCTCCGAGAGCTTGGAGACCAGGGGGTTCACGTCCTTGAGCATGCCGTAAGGGGCATCGGCTTCGGCGATAGTATGCAGGCGGTTCAATGCTGAAGAGGCATCTTCGTCTTTGGCTAGGGCAGCCTCATTTTTGGAGAACTCGGCCAGTGACTGCTTAAGCTTGTCCCAGGTGGGCCGCTGGTTGGTGTAGAAGTCGTGCAGAGTGTGCAGATCCTCCCCCACATCCAGGAGATCGTCCTTTTTACTGATAAAGGACCTGATGAACTCATAGGTGTCGTCAATGGCCAGAAGGGGCTTGATCAATGAAAGGCCGGTCTCAATCTCTTTTTGGCCCGGGTAGGCTCCGGTCCGGGCCAGCTGTTCATACTGCTCAAGCCTTCTTTGCCAGTTCCCGAGCTGGGTACGGACGGCCTTATCCAGCTGATCGGAACTCTCCGGTCCGATCTTGCCGAACAGATCCTTGTATAGCATTTGGGCCTTTTCCAGGTCCTGGCTTGAAGGCACCTTGCGCTTAAGGATCTTCACTGTCTTCCACTTGCCAGTCTTGAGCATGGGCTCCAGAGCCTCTTTGGGTGAGAGACTGGCCCCATTCATGAGCAAATTCAGCTCTCCGGCCATGTATATCTTGGCCACAATGAGCACGATTTCCCATTCCGGCCAGCCGTAGGGACGGCCGGCAAAGTGCTCCACCAGGTCGCCTAAGAGGACCTGATGGTTTTTGTTGACCATCAGCCGGATGTACTCCTTGACCTCCTGCATGGCCTCCTTGTTCGGCTCAGTCATGCCCTTTTGCAGCTCCAGCTGGCCGAGGTCCGTAGCCATGAGCACAGAGCGGATCTCCTTGTCCGGGGCCTCGTGCAGTTTTTTTAGGTAGCTAAACTTATTGTACAGATTGACAATCACGTACTCGATGCACTCTTCGACCACAGCCCGGGGAGAGGTTCCAGAGATGTCCAGGGTCTGGCCCAGGGCGGAACAGTTGGCCTCCTGGACGAGCTGCTCCATGAGCCTGATCAGTCTGGTCCTGCGTTCCCGGTTTTCCTCCTGCCTGTCCCGCAGGATGCGGCGAAAGGAGGGAGACTGGGCGGCGTCGCTCTTTTGGCGGATGTACTTGTCGGTTTGCAGAAAGATGCGCACCTCCCGCTCCAGCTCCGGGCTGTCCTTGAGCTGAATAAGAGCCCTACCGTAATGCTCCGAGGTGTGCATGATTCTTTTGAGCTCATTAAAAGCACTGTATTCGTCGGCCAGGGGGGTGACCACCTCGATCGCTATCTCCTGATCCAGCCTGGAGCCGTAGGGGTGGCCGTCCAGGAGGCGGCCGAAGGGATAATCCCGTTTGTAGGGCTTGTACCGGTACTGCTTCTGATCCTTGAGAATTTCGGCGTACACAATCTCGGCCAGGAGCCTGACCTCTTCCGGGCCGATTATCTCTACCCCCTTGATCTCCCGGCTGACGTCCCGTTCTTCATTGGTCAAAAAGAAGTACAGATCCCCGTTACGGCTGATCAGGGTCTGCTTCTCCAGGCGTTCCAGGCCGGCCTCGATCTCTCGCTTCAGGGCCAGGCGGTCGGCGTCCACCTGATCGATGAACAGGGTGACCAGGTTGTCTACATTGGGCTTGATAATGTCCACATAGCGAATGAGAAACAGGGTTTGCAGCAGGTGGATGTCAAAGGGCTTGGTCAGGCCCGGGTTCTCCTGGGCCTGGTCAATGGTTCTTTTGACCGCGGTATCCAGAAAGCTCTCAATGGCTGGATAAAAGGCGTATAAGGGGACCAGGGCGCCGATCTCCCGATCGGAGATGTTCTTGGCCGCGGACTGGAAGGCGTCCAGCATAGACCGCTCCCCCCGGCTTAAGTGCAGGCCGGTGGCTCCGGCGGTGCGGATGGCCTCAAAGACCTTTTGCACCAGCTGGAAGTGATAGGGAGCAAAAGGATAGTTGCGCACAAAGTCCTGCCGGTCGGCAAATGACTTCAAACTGGCGCTGTCATGGGTAAAGGTCAGCTGGTTGATCAGGATGTCCCCTTTGGAGGCAAAGAGGTTGGCCAGCTCTGTGGCCGCCTCCGGGGTCTTGTCCAGCAACCTGGCCTGGATGACCTCGTCTGTATTGGAGCTGGACAGGGAGAGGCGGGTGGTGAACCGGCCCTGGATTTTGGAGAAGTCGTTGGCCTTGGATGATTTGAGATCACCCAAGATGGATTCCATGTCTTCCTGGGAGGTGACCACTACCCAGGCCCGGCCTTTGCAAATCCGGCCCAGGTCCTCGGTGATGGTTTGCAGATTGAGCATCAAATGCCCGTCGTCGCCGATGAATTGGCCCACCTCGTCCACGAAAAAGATGATCCGATGGTCCTTGCCTTTTGAATCCAGGTATTCGTTGACCCGTTTGGCAAAGTTTTCAATGGTCAGGCTCATGCTCTGCTCAGCCTTTTCAAACCACTCTTCGGCAGATTCCGGGCTTTGGCCCAGGACCCGGGACAGGGCCTGAATCAGTTCGTCCCGGTGAAAGAGGTAGGCGTCCCGCTGGGTGAGCCAGTCTTCGCCGCTAACCTCCTTGAATGTCTGGCAGAACTCCTGGTACTTGCCCTTTTTGGTCAGGTGGCGCTCCATTTCGGCAATATGCGGGGCGTCTCCGGAAAAGCCCTGCATCTCGTTGAATACCCGCCAGAAGACGGACAAAATCGCTCCCCGCCCTTCCCTGGAGTCGGCCCGGCTATCAATATTAAAGAGGATGACATCCGTGTTTGTGGAAGTGGCCTTCTTGATGTCCGCCAGGAGCATGGGATCATGGATCTTGGATTCAAAGAAGCGGACTGCCGGTTTTTCGTCGTCGGTTTCAGGGTTGTGGGCGTAGAGATTGCTCAGCAGATAGGACAGGATTTTCAGAAAGTGCGACTTCCCGGAGCCGAAGAAGCCGGAAACCCAGATCCCGATCCGACCGATGATGTTGGGGTCATGGGCGTGGGTAATGGCATAGAGGAAGGCGGAAAAAAAGGTCCGGAAGTGCTGATCCAGCTCCTTGGTGATCACATATTCGTCCAACTCCTGCCAGACAACGGCCTCATCCCTTTGATCCGCCTTGACCACTCCGTTGATGGGCCGGAAGAGGTTTTTGGAGAAGATGTCTCGGATTTGCATAATGCTGTGCTCTCTGTGGTTGGATCTTTATTACGCCACAAGCCGAAAGGCCCGGTAGTAGTTGCTCTGCTTGAGCCGGCCAAAGAGGCGCAGGCCCTGACCGTCGTATATGCCTGGATAGAAGACCACTAGTGGTGTATCCGGCACCAGGGGATGCAGACTGTTGAGCAATGAATGACTGCGGATCAGGGGCCAGGATGTGCCAATGCCGGAGACTAAGATCAGATCCTGTTCCTCCGGATTGACCACCTGGACAAAGTATTCAGCCACCTTTTTGGCGTCCAGAGGACCCTTCAGGGCCTTGAGCAGGGTTTCGTCTCCCTTTTCTTTTTGCAGCTGATATGATTTTTCCAGGAGCTTACGATCCCGGAGATAGTCGATGATCAGCCGGAAAAGACTTACATGCGCAAAGCGCAGATCTGGACTTCGCTTGCCCAGCTGATCTTCGATTGTCCGCAGAAAGGCCCGCATGTGCAGCTCATGTTCCGGCTGGTAGTCAAAGATATAGAAACCGATCTCATTGCCCAGTCCGGCGTTGGACAAAAGCTCTGTAGACAGCAGGCGGTCGATGATCTGGTTCAGCCGCTCTTCAAAACTGGCGGTCATAGAAATATCTCCAGACAGTGCAGGACATATGTTTCATCATGGGTCTGCAAAAGGTTTTTGATTTCCGGGAGCACTGAAAAAGGAAGGAGGTTTTTGCTGCGGGAAGAGTCGATGACCCTGGCCTCAGCCAAAATCCGAAATGTGACCTGCCGGACCTTGGCCCGGGTGGAGTCAGGCCAGGAGGTCAGGCTGGGTTCAATGCCTTGGCACTGCTCAAAAAAGGCGTCCCAGTCCCGGTAAGTGATCTGGGGCTGAAATGTGCGGATGTTGGTGCTCACCACCTGGCGGATAAAATCGCCCACAAGGTGGTTGTGCTTGATGGCCGCGCAGAGAATGGCCTGGGTGGCCTGTTCCTGAGAGCCGTTTTGAATGATGGGCCAAAAATCGGGATGCAATGGGGCAAGGCGGGCCACAATCAGCCGGACCTGCCTTTTGGCTGTGGATGGGCTTCGCTTCTGAAGCAGATTGTCCTCCAGTGCTTTGTGCGCTAGAGCCTTTCGTTCCAGTCCCTGGCTCAACAGGCCGGCCACCTTCCTGCTCTCAGGAACCAGAAGCGAGCCCGCGACAATGTCGCCTTTGTAGCGCCTACCGGACAAGCCGCCTCCGTTTGCAACAATCTTATAGTGGAAAATTTGAGATAAGAAGCGTCGACGGGGAAGCAAACACCGAAAAGCAGAGTTATTACTTACCCTTCGATAGGCTTACCTGAGGGAGGAGGAAAAAGTCAATGCGGTGACAGAAAAGACCCCAATGCCGCTTAGAGCCTGACATGTACTTTTTTATAACTGTCGCCACAACTGCCGCCAATTATTAAGCAACATAAAAAAAGGGTTACAGCATTTGCTGTAACCCTTTGATTTGAAAGGTGCCGAGGGACAGAATTGAACTGCCGACACGGGGATTTTCAGTCCCCTGCTCTACCGACTGAGCTACCTCGGCCCGCGGAAAGAGTTTGTAGCAAAAAGTGCTTCCCTTGGCAAGCAGATTTTTTGGAGCTAAGAGACACGCTTTGAACGTACACAATACGCTTGAAATTCGATAGCTGTCAGCTTTGCCCCCGCCAAATCTGACATATTTCCTGGATTCCCGCCTCCGCAGGAATGACGAAAAAACGTTGCCTAGCTTAATACATAAGGGCAATACATGAAAAGTCCGGGGACGACGCCGGCTCATTTCCCGCCGTCTCACCCCAGCTTGGACCCCAGGGGGACCTCACGCTCGGGTACAGCCAGGACCACGCTTCCGTCCTCTTGGGTAAAACCGGTCAGCAAAAATTCCGAGCGGACAGGCCCTATCTGCTTAGACGGAAAATTGACCACTCCGATGACCTGCCGACCCATCAGTTCTTCTTTGGTGTACAGATCCGTGACCTGGGCGCTGCTGCGTTTCTGCCCGATATCCGGCCCGAAATCAACCGTCACCTTATAGGCCGGCTTTCTGGCCTGGGGAAAATCTTCTACACCGACCACCACTCCGACCCGAAGCTCTACTTTCTCAAAATCGGACCAGGAAATTTCCAACATAGTTTATCCTCTGCCCCTCGATGGCCTGAATAAAAAAAAGATTGCAGCTAAGAGAGCTGCAATCTTTTTTTTATGCCGAAGGGGAGATTCGAACTCCCACGGGCTAATGCCCACTAGACCCTGAACCTAGCGTGTCTACCAATTCCACCACTTCGGCCCAAAAAAGAAACATATACAAAACGAGCATTCTTGGCAAGACCTGCAGAGGATAAATTTTTCAAATTTAATATCTTATGTTTTTTCAACGGGATATTTTGATTATAAACCTAAAAAGGGACTTCTCCCCCGGAGTCAAAGCTTGCTATGTGCTTTCTTTTGCGCTAGCAAGGGGGCAATCCGCCCGCTCGCGGGCCTTGCAAGGATACGTGCAATGAACGTTGTACATACCATTTCCGAACTCTCTTCAGAAGATCTTCAAGTTGGGTCCTGTGTGACCATCGGCAACTTCGACGGCGTGCACCTGGGTCATCAGGCCCTTTTGCACCGAACCAAGGAACGGGCCAGAGAGCTTGGGCTGGCCAGTATCGTGGTCACCTTTGACCCTCACCCCTTGCGGGTCATACGCGGTCAAACCCCGCCCTTCATCACCCTTATCGATCAAAAGATGCGGCTGTTGTCGGCCATTGGTCTGGACCACACCGTGTGCCTGACCTTTTCCCGGGAAATGGCCGGGCTCTCCCCGGAAGAGTTCGTCCAGCTCTATCTGGTTCAAGGGCTGAAGACCAAGGCCTTGATTATCGGCCACGACTATGTCTTTGGCAAGGACCAGCGTGGCAATTACAATCTTCTCAAAGAATTAGGACAACGGCACGGTTTTGTGGTCGAAAGGATCGATCCCATATACAAAAACGGGGATGTGGTCAGCTCCACCCGCATCCGAAATCTGGTCCAGGCCGGAAGTGTTGAAGAGGCCCGGCCCTTACTCGGTCGCTACTACCAGGCCTCTGGTACGGTGATTGAAGGACACAAGCGGGGGGGACCTGTCCTGGGCATCCCCACAGCCAACCTGAAGCTTGTGGACGAGCTCTTCCCTCAGCCTGGGGTCTATGCCGTGTGGGCTGAATGGGAGGATGAAATCCTTCCGGCCGTGGCCAATGTAGGGCACAACCCCACATTCGGGAACGATGCCCTGTCCGTGGAAGTGCATATCCTGGATTTTGACCGCGACCTGTATGGTGCCCAGGTACGAGTAAATTTTGTCAAGCATATCCGCCCAGAACAAAAGTTCTCCGGGATTGAGGAATTAAAAGAGCAAATCTATAAGGACATCGCTGTGGCTCGAGAAATGCTCAGCGATCCCGAAACCTTCATTTATACCTGCAAAGCGTGACCTCACGCTTTTTCAATGCTATGAGTGACGCGCACATATCTCCCAAAAGATCTTTTTTCGCCCGCTTCAATGCAATCTTTCCTCTCAATCTCTCTGGCACCTGGCTGTCCTACTTCGTACTCATCGGAATCATAGCCGGACTGGGTTCGGTCATTTTTCAGGTATTTTGCAATCTAGGCACTCATTACCTTCTGGACCTTCTGGCCGGTTACCGGCCCCCGGCCCCGGCCGGTGAACCAGAACTCTTTCACCCCACCTCAACCCCCTTCAACCGTTGGATTCTGCTCATCCTCCCGGCCCTGGGCGGCCTGGTCAGCGGCTGGCTGGTGTATACCTTTGCCCCGGAAGCCGAAGGCCACGGGACCGACGCTGCTATTGACGCCTACCATAATAAAGGCGGAGCCATCCGGGGCCGGGTACCGATTATCAAGACCATCGCCTCGGCCATTACCCTGACCTCCGGCGGCTCCGGGGGCCGGGAAGGTCCCATCGCCCAGATCGGGGCTGGGTTCGGTTCCTTTCTGGCTTATAAGCTAAAGCTCAGTGAACGGGAACGGAGGATCATGCTCGCAGCCGGGGTGGGGGCCGGGGTGGGCAGTATT
>CAZUER010000034.1:0-4744 GCA_964619345.1 uncultured Desulfohalobiaceae bacterium | reverse complement strand
CCCCTGGCCGGAGCCCTGTTCGCGGCCGAAGTCCTGTACCGTGATCCGGAATTCGAAGCCGATGTGCTCATCCCCACCGGTATCGCCTCGGTTGTCGCCTACTGCGTTTTCTGCCTTTTTTTCGGCTGGGGGGCATTGTTTACCTCCCCTGACTTTCAATTCCAGTCCCCATGGGAATTGGGGCCGTATACCGTCCTGTCCTTTGTTCTGGTCGGAGGCGGTTTTTTATACGTCAAAACCTTTTACGGGGTACATAATCTTTTTGAAAAAATACATATCCCCAAACATTTCAAGCCGGCTCTCGGGGGCCTGATTACCGGAATGATCGGTTTTTTCTTGCCTGAGACCCTGTCCTTCGGTTATGGAGTGATCCAAAAAGGGCTGTTCAATGAACTGGGCATTCTTCTTCTTCTGGGGGTGGCCTTCGGCAAGATCCTGACCACATCCTTTACCATCAGCTCCGGAGGCAGTGGCGGTGTTTTCGGTCCCTCAGTGGTTATCGGCGGGGCCTTGGGCGGAGCGGTGGGCAAAATATTCGCCATCATAACTCCTGGATTGGTTCCTCCAGGGGCCATGGTGGTGGTGGGCATGGCCGGCTTTTTTACCGCAGTTTCCAACACCCCCATATCGACCATCATTTTTGTCAGTGAAATGACCAACTCCTATCACTTGCTTCTGCCCAGCCTGCTGGTCTGCCTCCTCTGCTACCACTTCTCGCAGAAATTCACTATCTACAAAGAACAAGTCAAAAACCGGGCTGCCTCTCCTGCCCATGCCGGAGAATTTTTTGTCAATATCCTAGAAAGGTACCGGGTTCGGGACCTGCTGGATCAGATCCGGCCTGCTCAGACTGTACCGGAAGACATGAATTTTTGCGACTTCAAGCGCTTCTTCTGCGAAACCAACCAGCAGTACTTTCCTGTTGTCGATGAAAACGGGAGACTGACCGGAATATTTTCAAATACGGATTTTCGCAGTATATTGTTTTCCCCGGAGATTGAAGAGCTGGTGGTGGTCAAGGACATTGCCACCCGGGATATGATCACCACCGATCTGGCCGAAGACCTGCACACAGTGATGAACAAGTTCACGCGCAAGAACCTGGACAGCCTGCCTGTAGTGGACGCCAAGGACCCGACCAAGCTCCTGGGCATGCTCAGACGACGGGAAGTTATTGGGTTCTACAACCAGAAGGTGGATGAACTGAATCTGAATAAGATCCAGAATGGACTGGAACCTCAAGAAAAAAGCTGATAAGGATCGTACCTATGGACGAACAAAATTCTTCCTGCATTGACCTGGACGAGGTCAGTCGATCCCTGGCCAGTGTGTCCCGAAGAATTGCCCTTCTTCACCTGGCCTATGCCCAGGCAGTTGTCAAAGAGCTCGGTGCAGAAAAGGGAACTCGGCTTATCTCCGAGGCCATCAAAGACTATGCGGTAAAGATCGGAGAAAAGACCAAAACCGAGGTTGAAGCCCAAGGGTATGAGGCCACGCCGGAAAACTTTGAAAAAGGCCCTTCCTATGCCCTCCCCAAACTTCCCGGCATGCATAAGGCCTGGGAAAACGTGCAGGATGAGCAGGGCAGAAAAAAAATTCGGGCCTACGGTTGTATCCTGGCAGAAGTGTGGAAAGAATATGGACACGAACAGCTGGGACGTCTGTATTGTTATATGGATACGGCCAAGTATATGGGATACAACCCGCATTATAAATTAGCACATCATAAAGCCCTTCCTGATGGGGACGAGTGCTGTGAATTTGAGATCCGGCAGACCACTCCCGAAGAACGCGATGACTTTGCAACTCCAGGTAAAGACTGGTTTTATATGGATCGATAATTTTGCTATATTTTTATCACTTTTGTATTTTTAGCATCTGCATCTCGTAGTTAAATGTCTAAGGAAAATTTAATAAACTTAGCTCCTCCTCAAAAAGCTTATAAAACTAAAAAATGCATCCCCCACGTACTGTTGACTTTGCAAGCTTTGAATCACTGATAAGCATTTCAAGAAAGTTGACACCTTGATTTCTTACTGCTAGTAAGAGTCATCATCCACTTTAGATCGTGCTGTTCGCGTATCCTTATTTCAAAAACGCAATCTATCTTTTCTTTCATATCCACCTCAAGTCCCAGAGCACGACCAAGGAGTGAATGCCATGAAGTCATTCGGCCGCCTGGTTTCCCTTCTCATCCTTCCCCTGATTATCGGCATCGTTTACAGCTCCCTCAAGGCCTTTTTCTTCGGCAAGACGCCAATCTGGACCTTTGAGATATCCCTGTTTTTATTCGGGTGCTTCTTCATGCTTGGGGCTGGGGCCACACATCTGGAAAAGAGGCATGTCTCAGTTGATGTTGTGAACCATTATGTCTCCCCCAAGTGGCAGCGCATCCTGGGCATATTTTCCGAATTGGTGGTTCTCTTCGTAGCTCTGGTTCTCATCTATGTCAGTGTTCCCAATGCCATTCGTTCCTATAATATGCAGGAGCGATCGACTCACCAGACCCCTTTTAACCCAGAGATCTGGTGGTATCGCTGGGTCATTCCCATTTCCTGCGCCCTCATTTCCTGGCAGGCCTTTAAGGACATGCTCTCTTTGATTTTATCCCGGCCGGAAAAATCTTCACAACCAGAGAACCAATAAGAAAGGTTTCCCTATGGGCAGTGAACTCTACCCCCTTCTGATGTTTGCCACCCTTTTTGTTCTCCTTGCGGCTGGAGTTCCCATTGCCTTTTCCCTGGGAGCAGTATCCATTGTCTTCTCCTATGTCCTCTGGGGACCGGGAGCCCTGAACCTTCTGGTATCCGCGGCCTGGGGGGCGATGAACAACTTTGTGATCATCGCTGTCCCCTTATTTATATATATGTCCTATATCCTGCAAAAGACATATGTGGTGGAAGATCTCTACGATGCCTTTTACAAATGGTCCGGGGGACTGCGGGGTGGACTGGTCATCGCCACAGTCATTGTCGGGGCTTTTCTGGGGGCCATTTCCGGGGTGGTCGCCGCCGGGGTAATAGGCCTGGGGCTGATTGGATTGCCGGAAATGCTCAAACATGGCTATAATAAAAAGATGTCCCTGGGTTCGGTCATGGCCTCCGGAACATTGGGTCAGTTGATCCCCCCCAGCACGAATATGGTCCTTTACGGGGCGGTGACCGGGGTGTCCATAGGAGGCCTGTTTGCCGGGGGCATCATGGCCGGACTGGCCCTGGCTGCCTTGTATATTGGTTATGTGCTCATCCGCGCGTTCATGAATCCCGAGTTCTGCCCTGCCCTCCCACCGGAAGAACGGGCCACTGCCAGGGACAAGCTCCTGGCCATAAAAAGTGTCTTTTTGCCGGCCCTCCTGATCATCCTTGTCCTGGGGACCATCCTTCTGGGAATTGCCTCCCCCACGGAAGCGGCGGCCTTCGGCGCAGCCGGTGCCCTGGTCATCGGCTTGGTTAAAAGACGTCTGACATGGGGAATCGTCTATTCCTCCTGTTACGACACCCTGCTGATAACTTCCATGGTTGGATTTGTCATGATCTGCGCCACAGCTTTCGGATCCGTATTTTCCGGAGTAGGCGGCAGCAGACTCGTGGAGCAGATCGCCATGAATTTGCCTGGAGGATCGACAGTGGTCCTTCTTGTCTCCGCAATCTTTTTCTTCATCCTGGGTATGTTCCTGGAGCCCGGAGCCATTATCTTTTTCGCCGTACCCATTGTGGCTCCGATTCTGGCTAAGCTGGGCTACGATCCTTTGTGGATCGGAATTGCCTTTAACGTCATCTTGCAATGCGGATACATTTCACCCCCCTTTGGTTTCAGCCTTTTTTACCTTAAAGGGGTGACGCCCAGCAATATCACGATCACCGAGATCTACAGCGCCAGTCTTCCCTTTTTGCTGCTCCAGTTTTTAGGCATTCTCTTGATTTTCTACTTTCCAACTATCGTACTGTGGTTACCTAAGCTCCTTCTCGGTTAACGATACGTTTGCAAGCACCTATCATGATGCGAGTGCAAAATCTGTATTTGCACTCGCTAGAGGTCAGTCACGCCATGGCGTGATCAGAAGTCAGAGGTCAGTAAAAACAAAGCGTTATAGCTTTAAATTTTATCGCAAATGAACGTAAGACGACTTTTTGCAGTCCCGTCTATCAACCAAAGACAAGGAGGAAAATTGGCAGCATATCTAAGACATGAAGGAATTGACCAGTTCACCGGAAATGACCTTTGTTCACTTCACAATGATCCAGCGGAGGATACGAACATGAAGAAAAAGCTCCTGGCGATCCTACTCATTTTTGGATTGGTTATGGCCGCAGCCAGCACCTCTTGGGCAGCAAAGTTCAACTGGCGTCTGGTCACCCATGCCATGCCCGGAACAGAACAGCAAAACATCGCGGAAGTCTTTTGTGAGACTGTTGAGACCCTTTCCGGCGGAGAATTCGTGATTGAACCCTTTCCGGCCGGGACCCTGTTTCCTGTTTTCGAGACCTTCGACAACCTGGCCATGAATGTGGTCCAGGCCTCCATGGTCTACGGGGCCTACTGGCCGGGCAAAGATCCCCTCTTCACCTTACAGACCCGCCCCGGATGCCCCCTGAGTACCTTCGCCGAAGGAGCCTACGTGAATGAACAGCTCTATAAGTGGTGGGAAAGCCTGTACGCCAAACACAACATCAAATACCTGGGTCATGCCATGGTCAGCCCCCTCTACGAGCAACTGATGTCCACCAAACCGGTTCGCTCCCTC
>CAZUER010000033.1:0-31795 GCA_964619345.1 uncultured Desulfohalobiaceae bacterium | reverse complement strand
CTCCCTGTTATACAAGACTAAAATTGACTTGGCCCCTCTTTTGCATTCTTTAGTGTTTGGATATTGACGATCTGTCTCGCGGGCGAGCTTCGCGCCCCAGATTTCTGATCACCTCAAAGGTCACTGCACAACAATCTTGAAGTGTATGCGTATTTGCCTGGCTGCATATAATCACAGACTGGCTGCCCTGTTTGATAATGCCACACGGCTCCTTCTGTTCGAGGGGCAGGGCGATACCTTCTCCCCGAGTGGAGAGGTCCATCCCCCAGGACATGGTGCTCCTCCCAGGATTGCTGCTGTACTGGCCTGCGGGGCAGAAGTTCTGATTTGCGGGGCCTTGAGCCGTTGTACCCGGCATATTCTATCCGACTCCGGTCTAATCATCTGGGATTGGGTGTGCGGCGATATCGACCAGGTCTTGACCGCCTGGACCCATGGACGTCTGGAGGACCTGAGTATGCCCGGATGTCAAAGGAAAGTTCCCTGTTGCCTCCAACACAAATCGTAACCAAATACAATCAACCCAAAGGAGAGAACCATGAAAATAGCCATCAGCAGCCAAGGACAAGAGACAAGCTCTGCTCTTGATCCCCGTTTCGGACGGGCGGCCGGGTTCATCGTCTATGACGATCAGACTGACCAATACGAATACGTATCCAATCAGCAGAATCTGCAGGCCATGCAGGGAGCTGGTATCCAGACCGCCCAGAACGTGGCCCAAACCGGGGCCAAAGCAGTCATTTCCGGCCATGTAGGGCCCAAGGCCTTTTCTGCTCTCCGGAGCGGTGGAATCGATATTTACCTTTCCCAATCCGGAACTGTGCAGAACGCCCTGGACGCCTTTAAGTCCGGAAAGCTGGAAAAAGCCCAGGACGCAGACAAACCCGGACACTGGTGATCAGGAGAAGAAATCATGCGCATTGTTGTTGCCAGCGGCAAAGGCGGGACCGGGAAGACAACCGTGGCCGTCAACTTGGCTTGGACCCTGAAATCCCTCGGCCATAAGGTCTCTTTTGTGGACTGCGATGTGGAAGAACCCAATGCCCATTACTTCCTCCAGGCTGAGTGGACCTCGGAGCAGACCCAGACCGTGCCCGTACCGCAGATAGACACCCAGGCCTGCCTGGGCCAGTCCTGCCAGAAATGCGCCCAGGAGTGCCGGTTTAAGGCCTTGATCTGGATGGTGGATTCCATCCTGGTTTTTCCCGAGCTGTGCCACAGCTGCGGGTTGTGCGAGTATATCTGCCCGGCCGGGGCCATCTCGGAAACCACCCGGACCATCGGCACCCTGCGTCAGGGTGCATCAAAAGATCTGGATGTCTATGGCGGGCTTCTGCGCATCGGCGAGGCTATGGCCCCGCCCCTGATCAAGAGGGTCAAGGAAGCCGCTTCCACTGGGGAGGTCCAGATTATAGATGCCCCTCCGGGGACCTCCTGTCCGGTCATCGAAGCCATGGATGGTGCTGACTATGTCCTTTTAGTGGCCGAACCCACTGCTTTCGGCCTGCACGATTTGACTCTGACCGTCCACCTGATGCGCAAACTGGGCCTGCCTTTTGGAGTAATCATCAATCGGGAAGGCATGGGCGACGGACGGGTCAAGGAGTATCTGGACCGGGAAGGCGTAGATGTCTTAGCTACCCTGCCCCACACTCAGGAGGCGGCCACAGCCTATTCCCAGGGCCGACTTTTGGTGGAAACCTTTCCTGAGTTTCAAGACCACTTCAGCGCCTTGTGGGAGGAGATTCAGGCCCGAACCACGGACCAGGCCCTTGAAATACAGGATGTACGAGGTGAGAAATCATGAAAGAAATTGTGGTCATCAGCGGCAAAGGCGGAACAGGCAAGACCACGATCACAGCAGCCCTGGCCGGACTGGGTCCGGACAAGGTCATAGCGGACTGCGATGTAGACGCCGCTGACATGCATCTGATCATGAGCCCGGACATTCAGCTCACTCACGAATTCTTCAGCGGCGAGCTGGCTCACATCGATCCGGAAGCATGCACACAGTGTGGTGAATGCAGGGAGATGTGCCGATTTGGGGCCATAAGCCCGGAACTTAAGGTACTGCCCGAGCATTGCGAGGGCTGCGCCCTATGCTACCATGTCTGCCCGGTGCAGGCGGTTCACATGCAAGAACGTCTGTGCGGGCAGTGGTTTGAATCCACTACCCGCTTCGGGCCCTTGGTCCACGCAAGCCTGGGCATTGGAGAAGAAAATTCCGGTAAACTGGTGACCACGGTGCGTAAGGCTTCCCAGGCCGAAGCTGAGGAAAAAGGATATGAGCTGGTTCTGGTGGACGGCTCTCCAGGCCTCGGCTGCCCGGTCATTGCCTCCCTGACCAATGCCGATGTGGCCTTGCTGGTGGGGGAGCCCACTGTTTCAGCCGTGGGCGATTTACACCGGGTCAGTGAACTGACCGCCCATTTTGGGATCAAGACTTTGGCCCTGATCAATAAGGTGGATATAAATCCGGAGCTGGTCCAGGAGCTCAAGGACTTCTGCCTGGATAAGAAAATTGAAATTGTCGGCGAGTTGCCCTATGCTCCGGCCTTTACCCAAGCCCAGCTGCGGAAACAAACCATCTGCGAGTATGACCCCCAAGGACTGGGACAAACTATGGCCGGGATATGGACACGCATCGAATCGTGCTTATGAAAGAAACAACCTTACAATCCCCATACGGAGGAACATTATGAGCGAAAAAACCTGCGGCAGCTGCTCCAGCCAGTCCGGCTGCCAAAGCAACAACACCCAACAGCAAAACGATGAAAAACTGAGTCATTGCCTGAGCCGGATCAAAAACAAGCTTGTGGTCATGTCCGGCAAAGGCGGGGTGGGAAAAAGTAGTGTGGCCGCCAATATCGCCGTAGGCCTGGCCATGGCCGGACAGAAGGTTGGACTTTTGGACGTGGATGTCCACGGCCCCAGCGTTCCCCGCATCCTGAACCTGGGAGAGGTCAAGCCGGAAGCCGGAGATGGCTGTCTTCTCCCGGTCCGGTGGAGTGAGAACCTATCGGTCATGTCCTTGGGCTTTCTGCTCCCGAATAAGGAAGACTCGGTCATCTGGCGGGGACCAATCAAGATGAGCCTCATCCGCCAGTTTCTGGAGGAAGTGGCCTGGGGCGAGCTTGATTATTTGGTCGTTGACTGCCCTCCGGGCACAGGAGACGAACCTATATCAGTTATGCAGCTTTTGGGCTCAGACGCCCAAGCCGTGATAGTGACCACCCCTCAGGTTCTGGCCATTGACGACGTGCGCCGCTCTGTCAATTTTTGCACCCACACCGGCAATCCGGTCCTGGGGGTGATCGAAAACATGAGCGGATTCGTCTGCCCCCACTGCCAACAGACAGTGGACATCTTCAATACCGGCGGCGGCGAAAAGCTGGCCGCTGAAGCCGGGGTTCCCTTTCTAGGCCGCATTCCCTTGGATCCGGAAATGGTCCGGTCCGGAGATCTGGGCTATGCCTACATCAAGACCCACGACCATACCCCCACGGCCCAGGCCATCAATGCCATTATCAAACCCCTCCTGAACCTCTCCGGCTCATTGCAGGACAATACAGCCACAGAGAAAAAACAGGTCCAGACCCCGGCAACCGGAGACAACGGCCACCTGCGCATTGCCCTGCCCGTGGCCGAAGGCAAGCTGTGCATGCATTTCGGGCACTGCCAACAGTTCGCTATGGTCAATGTCAATCAGGAAACCAAGAGCATTGAAAGCGTGGACATGCTTACTCCCCCACCGCACGAGCCCGGGGTTTTGCCCCAGTGGTTGGCGGAACAAAAGGCCAATCTGGTCATTGCCGGGGGTATGGGCTCCAGAGCCCAGAGCCTGTTCACCCAAAGCGGTATTCAGGTTTTGACCGGAGCTCCGGCCAAAGCTCCGGAAGAGCTGGTCCAGCAGTATTTAAACGGCTCCCTGGTCACTGGAGACAATGTCTGCGATCATTAAAAAAAATAGGGAGTGTTCCGGACGGAACACTCCCTATTTTTTTTACCTCTGACCTCTATCATCTGATCCTCTGCGCGGGCTTGTCCACCTCCAGCTGCAAGTAGGCGTCTCCTGGCGGTTCGCCGCCTTTACCGGGCCGTCCCTTGTTCCGCAGCCGGAGTACAGTGCCCTGTCTGCTCCCGGACGGGACCTTGACGAGCAAGCGCTCCTGTTTTCCACCCCGATCAATAGCTATTGTGATCTCTGTCCCTTGACGGGCCTCCTGAGCAGACAGGGGCAGGGAAAAATGCATATCTTTGCTCTCTGTTTCCGGCTGACCCAACGCCAGCTGCTTCACCTTCTGCCCTATCTTCTGCCACAGTCCAGGCTTCTTCTTGGGCGCAATCCGCGTTTTTCCTCCAGTTCGTGAATCGCTTTGGACATGAGGGTCAAACCCGGAAGACGTCTTGGTACTCCAATAGGTCTTTGTCCCCTGGGGGCCAAAGGTGAAGATCCCGCCGAAAAAAAAGCCTCGTCCCCCAAAAAAGAGGTTGTTGAGAAAGGAACTGTCGAAGCGCATCCCTTTTTGGGCGAATTCCCTTTGCATCTCGGCAAAGACCCTGCGGGCATCGGGGTTATTCAGAATATCCCGAAAGATATCTTCAAAAGAGGCATACCCCTGCCGGTTTCGACCGGTGGTATACGTCCGCTGCCCACCCTGTTGTCTGCTCCCAGAGTTGCGCTGATGGTTGTATGTCCTGCGCTTGGCCGGATCCATGAGCACGGCATAGGCTTGGGTCAGCTCCTTGAACCTGGCTTCAGCTGCCTCCCTCTGTTCCGGATTGCGGTCTGGATGATACACTAAGGCCTGCTTGCGGTAGGCCTTTTTGATGTCCTCCGCCGAGGCCTCCGGGCTGACCCCCAGAAGGGCATAGTAGTCAGTTGGCTGACTATGTTTCATGGCAACTGATCCTGCAGGTCCTTTCCTGATCCAAAGACCCGCTTTTCTGAGCTTTATAAATAGCCAGTTTCAAAGCGGCACAATGCACATCTCCAGCCAGATGAACAGGACTTTTGCCCCCAATGGGATCCCATCCGGCCGGATTGGCGGTGCAATGAAACTGGGTTTTCAATCCCAAAGCAATGGCAGCTTCATGGGCCGGCATGCCGATCAGCTCCTGGATCGTTCTCCAGGTAGCTCCACAGGGAGCTCCGCGCACAACCTGTATATCTTCAATGCGGCCTTCCTTGAGCCAAACTTTGTACTCCGGATAACCGAACAGCCGGCTATAGTTGCCGCAGGCCGCGTTTTTGGTCAGGGCACAACAGATGGGCGGGGTGTGGCTCCAGCCGTCCTGGTGCTTTTTGCCCGAGGCAATCAGGGGAACCTCCTGTTCCCGGCATATCCGGGCCAGCTCATGGGACAGATCAGGGTGGGTCATATAGTCCAGGACCAGATCGGCCTCTATATTTTGGGGCAGGTAGTCTTCCGGGTTGTCGATAAGCTCCGGCAAATCCTCGGAGATATCCACAGTGCGGATGGAAAACTGCTCTCCACCGAATTCTTTCATTCCCTGGACCTTTTTCTGCCCACTGCCTCGCTGTTCAAAAACGACAATATGTTCTGGCTGTTGATCAGACATTCTTCCCACCTTGTATTTACTGAAAAGGACCAAGTACAGAAAAAGAAATATGAGTGTGGCCCTTGCGAATCTTATACGCTGCAAAATCCCGGCGATCAACTGTCATGATGGTCCTTCAAGTACTTGTTTTTTACTGACCTCTGACGTCTGATCTCTGATATCTTCCTCCAGCCAGTCAATCCACCCTTGCACTCCTTCTCCGCTCTTGCAGGACAAGGGAAAAATCGTCAGCTGCGGATTGAGCTGTCCAGCCCGCTCCCGGAGTAAATCCAGATCAAAATCGAAAATGCCCAAAGCATCAATTTTGTTGAC
Source organism: uncultured Desulfohalobiaceae bacterium (assembly GCA_964619345.1). Lineage (GTDB taxonomy): Bacteria > Desulfobacterota > Desulfovibrionia > Desulfovibrionales > Desulfothermaceae > Desulfovermiculus. The sequence goes on along the minus strand of CAZUER010000033.1, from coordinate 25,900 downwards.
CACCAAGGCCCGGCACTTGGTAAACATAAGTGGATACTTCAGTGGTTTGTCATCCCCTTCCGGCACGCTTAAAATCATAGCCGAGGCGTGGGCTCCAGTGTCGAACTCAGCCGGACAGACCAAATTGCCCACATTCTCCACAATGATCAGATCCAGATTGTCCACATCCAGGACTTCTACTCCCCTGGCCACCATAGTCGCATCCAGGTGGCAAAAACCTCCGGTCCGCAGCTGCACAACCTGGATTCCGGCTCGGGAAACGGTTTCCGCATCTACACTGGAGTCGATGTCCGCCTCGATGACTCCAATCCGCAAGCGGCCGGCTAAAGCGTGAACAGTTTGGACAATCAGGCTGGTTTTCCCCGCTCCTGGGGAGGCCATGAGGTTGAGCATAAAGGTATTTCTGTCCCTTAAGTGGGACCGGAGACATTCCGCCTCCCGCTCGTTTCCAGCCAGGATACCTTCCTTGACCTCAATAAGCCGAATCTCTTCCCTCATTTTGCCACCATGAACTTGACTCCCAGCACATGCAAAAAAGTTTTACCTATACATTAAGTTTCATGCAGGATCATGAAGGCCTTCCTGACCAGCTGCCTGTTGAAGACGCACATCGAATGCGGAAAAAATAACAGAGGAAGCGGTGGACTTCAGGGCGACTGCTGAAGCCAAATGGATAGCATCAAAACCTCGTAAAGCGTGTTTTTCAGCCAGATCACCGGCTACTAAGATGACATCTTGATGCGCATGCAAAATGTAATAGTTGACCCAATCTTGTTTCAATTCTTTTTTAACTTGGTCGTGATGCAAGTCAGATAAAGATGTCTCTCTGTTTCTCCGGGCGAATGCGGCCCGAGCTTCAGCGTAAGCAATAATGGATGTAGCTACAATCCTGGATGAATTGACCATTTTTTCTACATAACTTGAACCATTTTCTTCCACATATAGCTTGACCAAGCTACTTGTGTCTAGATATAAAATCATAGATAATCTTCTATCTTCTATCTTCTATAACCGCATCGGATACACTGTCCCCCTCCACTTCAACACGTTTTCTGGCTCCGCGAGGTTTTCCTCCAGACCACACGGCCCTCCCCTCCGCTATCAATCGATGAATTCCAGCTTCATCCGTTTTCTGATCAATCGGCATAATAATGGCGATTTCTTTGTTTCTCTCTGTGACCATTATGCTCTGCCCGCCTTTTACCTTACGCATGTATTCACTCATATGTTCCTTGAGTTGTCGTATTCCAATGCATTCCATGCCTGGCCTCCTTAACAGTCCGTGACTACATTCAACACCTTGAGTCTACATTTGTCAAACACTTCATTCTCTATAAATTCCCGGGCCTGGCAGGTCCGGGAATTTATACGGCTTCCAAATTGACAACAGTGTATTCCCGACCGGAGACCAGTGTGCAGTCCGCATCTGCACACTGGGGGCAGACAATCCGTTCCCGGCTGCTTAAGTCCGGCTGAAATCTGTGCCCGCAAACCTGACACTGCATGGTCGCAGGCACCCGCTCAATCTTCAGTACCGCTCCTTTGGCCAAGCTCCCCTTGGTCAGGTGGTCGAAATAGCGCTGCATCCACTCTTCTTCCAAATCGCTCAGCTCCCCCACCCGCATCCTGACTGCATAGACCCGCTCCACCCCATGCTTGGCCGCGTGCTTGAGAACGACCCGCAGGACCTCACGCATCACCGGCAGCTCATGCATCTTCCATTCTCTCCCTGGCCATATTCATATATGTTTCCACCACATTTTTCGGCGGCTCATATACAGTATCGGTGTGTTTGGGTCCCAAATGCAGGGCTTCGAACTCGCAGCCGTTCACACACACTCCGCATCCGATGCACCGATCCACATCGATTTCAGCCGCATCCAGAACGGTAATGGCCTCCATAGGACACAGGCCTTGGCAGACCCCGCACCCGGTGCAAGCCTCCGGATCTACCCGGGCCTGGAAATTGGAATGCACCATCTGACTCGGCTTGGTCATATTCTTCACATTGCGCAGGATCTGGCAGCAGCATCCACAACACATGCACATGGCCACCGGCTTTTGCGCATTGCTGGGTTGTAATACCAGACCCGCCTCTTTTCCCTGATCCACAATCTTCAGGGCCTCCTGCTGATCGATCTCCCGCCCCAGGCCGTTTTCCAGATAAAAGTCCGCTCCGGCCCCAAAAATCAGACAGGTCTCCACCGGGGCCTGGCATGCCTCGCCGAGCATGCCCCGCTCCTTGCGGCAAATACATGGTGCCACAGCAATTTTGGACTGTGAGGCGACGATTGTCTCCGCCTGGTCATAGGGCATGACGGCTACATCCGGCTCCACCTCTTCAGAAACCGGGATGATCCGCATCTGCTTGGTCCGGGTCCGCTCCCAGGCCGATCGCATCAGGACCGGTACATACTCATTGAACAAATGAACCAGCTCTTCATCCAGATCATTGACGTGGTATTCCCAGATCCCGACCACGAACTGGGCGGACATGTAATACACTTTTTCCTTTTTGCGGTAGCGGAAAATAAGCCCCTTGTGGGCCATCTGCTCCAGAAATTCGGCCAGCTCATCGCTCTGCATCCCCACTTTGGGTGCCAGGGATTCGGAAGTTTGGGGCATCATGGTCAGCTTGGCGGCAATCTCGGCTTCCTGGGCAGTAAACAGTTTTTTCAGTATCTTTATTTCCACTCCGCTCTTTGTTGCTGGAAACCCGGCCGGAAGAGAGTCCAGGTGCTGAGCTAGTTGTGTGTACACATCAGCCATGTGCGCGCTCCTTTGTGGTTTGCATGAAAAACCCTTCCTTTATGTTAATCAAAGCCAGTGAGAGTGGCCGGCTCACTGGCTTTCTACACTATACCAGTGATTCTATGCTTGGGCACCAGAAACCTTAAGCTCGGTAAAAGTCTTAATATCAGCCAAAATACGCGTCGCGGCATCCAGAAGCTCCATGGCCACCGCCGCCCCGGTACCTTCTCCCAACCGGAACTGCAGATCAAGGATTGGATCGAGACCCAAGCGTTCATGCATATAGGCGTGCCCGATCTCCACGGACCTATGGCTGGGAAAGAGGTACTCCTTGGCCCGAGGGGCGATTTCACATCCGATCAAGGCCCCGGCGGTGGCAATAAATCCGTCGCAGACCACCGGAATCCCGTGGGCCGCGGCCCCTATGACCAAACCGGCCAAACCGCCGATTTCCAATCCGCCCACTTTGGCCAGGACATCGACCGGATCCCTGGGATCCGGTCTGTTCACGGCCAGGGCCTGCTCAATGACCCGGATCTTATGAGCCAGACGCTCATCGTCCAGGCCCGTACCCCGCCCGGTGAGCTTGGCTACAGGCAGCCCGGAAAATGCGGCGATAATGGCAGTGGATGGGGTGGTGTTCCCGATGCCCATATCCCCGGTTCCCAGCATATCCAGACCCTGATCGGCCAATTGATCCACAATCTCAATGCCGGCCCAAATGCTTTGTTCGGCCTCCTCCCGGGTCATGGCCGGACCCTGGGCCATGTTCCGGGTTCCCTTGCGTACCTTTGTATGCACAATGGGCAGAGCTGGATCAAAATCGCAGTTGACTCCCAAATCGGCCACCAGAACCTTGGCTCCGGCATGTTTGGCCAGAACATTGATGGAGGCCCCGTTACTCACAAAGGCGTGCACCATCTGAGGGGTCACTTCCTGGGGAAAGAGGCTGATCCCTTCGGCCACTACTCCATGATCACCGGCACAGGTAACAATGACTTTCTCCTCCAGGCGCACATCGAGAGTCTTTCTGATCCCAGCCAGCCGAGCGGATAGATCCTCCAGTTTACCCAGACTCCCCAGAGGCCTGGCCTGCTCCCCTAACCGGTCTAACGCGGCCTCATACATTTTCCCATCCGGAAGCTTAATAGATTGTGCATAATGGGCCAAAGTGTTCATAACCACCTCTTTGTGGGCTTGCCCGGGGACACAAAAAAATCCCCAAGCGTTTTGTGTACGCTTGGGGATTTGCCTTCTCCCCGTCAGCCCATCCGACACGGCAGGTCTTCTGACTTCCGGATCATCCTCCGGCTGCGCCTTCCCATCCGGCCCTCAATTTCTTTGATCTCGGCATTTGCTGGAAACATTTCTCATAAACGTATGTTTTGAGAATATGGCTCGCTGAGCAATAAATTGAGTGCCGGACAGTGGCCTCATTGCAGCCGTTGTCCCCGGTTACAGCGGCGGGTCCGTACCGGATTTGCACCGGTTTCCCTCGTATCTGGCCAATTGGCACCGTGCCAGGTCTGTTGTGCATGATTTGTACGTTCCGGGTTTGATGCTTGTCAAGGGTATGTGCTCGGGTCCCACTGAATTTGTGGACAATACGTAGCAGAACTCCAAAGCCCTGCCGCCCCCCCTGGATCTGGACCATCGTCTATGGTATACATTCTTCATGTCCAACGCGCCGATTCGCTTTGAAGTCCCTTTTCTCCCGGATGAAGAATACACCCAATTCCTGGCTGCCAACAAATCATCTCTGGCCTGTATCTATTTCAGCCTGCACGAAACAATGATCCCGGATGCCCGCGTTGGCATTGCTCCTTCTCCTTCGGCAGAGATAATTCGCTTGCTGCGCAAGCTGCCAGGGCTACCCAAGTACGCCCTGCTCAACAGCCGCTTTCTGGCCCCGGCCCAGGTTCTGGATGAAAACCATGTCCAGGCAATCATCACTAAGCTCAAAACCTTTTATCAGGCTGGTTGTTTAGACGGGATCGTTTTTGTCGATCACTATCTCCTGCAAGCCCTCTCAGACCGAGACTCCTCTCTATGCGCACACCTCGAGGCCGTACCTGGGGCCAATTGCCTCCTGGATTCGCTGCCCCGGATCTCCCAGCACCTGGAATGTATCGCTCAGACAGCGTTTAAGCTCCCGGGCAAGCTGGTATTGGATCGGACCTTAAATCGGAATCTGTCCGGTTTGCGAGAGATAAGCAAAGAATGTGCTACGCTCTGGCCTCAGATGCGCCTGGGTCTTTTAGCCAACGAAGGTTGTCTCCCCCATTGCCCGTATAAACTGACCCACGACGCCACCATTTCCCTGGGCCGTCTGGATCCGGCCCAGGAAAAGACCAATATCTTGAACACCTCCCTGGGGTGCGCCCGAACCTTTGTCCGCGATCCAGCCCTTATCCTGCGCTCGCCCTTTATCCGGCCCGAGGACGTTGCCCCCTACAGACCCTATGTCTCCGATATAAAGTTAGGCGGACGGACCAGGGGACCGCAAATAATGCGAAAGGTGCTGACCATGTATATCCAGGGCTCGTATACCGGCAACCTCCTGGAGCTCATGGACACCCAGGAATTCTTGGCTCACAGGTTCTTTGTAGCCAACCAGGACTTACCCCCAGATTTCGGCTCCCGTACTATTGATTGCGGATTGAGATGTTACAGCTGTTCATACTGCCCTGGCCTGGCCGCCACTCATGTTCAGGATCTTGGAGTGCATATCAAGCCCATGTGGGCATGAGATAATGAGCACAGAGAATGCAGCGGTAGGCATTTCGGTCCCCTTACTCCTCCATGGTTGGTATTTTTTTCCAGCACATAACAGATGGGATCTGTCCAAAGGTTTCATTCATGATCAATCCGGCAAATTTTCTTTTTTTTTGCCCACTTTGGGGCAAAAAATATTTCAGATTTGCCGGAGGCAAAGGTGAAATAAAAAAGGCCTTAAGGAGAGGAGGGGCGAACTCCTTAAGGCCTCTTCACAGGTAGGACCTGCAGTCTGAAAAAGTATATGAGAAATTTCTTGGGTGCAACCTTTGAACCTGCCTTCGCACTGTCTCATTGTCTCTTTATAATGCTCCATCATCACAAACAATCTTGAGGATATTTCAAGTTGTTGCCCCAATATTCTTGACACAAAGCTTGACTCTATTTAATCTTGGACGACTTTTTAGCGATTTACAGAGCCAATCTCCCAGACACGGTTTTGGAATCCGCCCCAGAAGTTGCGGTTTTTTCATGTCATAAGGTTTCTGATGATTCCACAACATATCCAAGACATACTGGCCCTGCACGGGCTCAAGCCTTTGGAGTTCGAACCTGGGACCACACCGACCTCGGAGATGGCTGCCCAAAAGATTGGAGTTTATACGGCCCAGATAGCCAAATCCATTCTTTTGGCCGGCAAAGACGGCCTCTTTCGAATGGCCATCTTACGGGGAGACAGAAAATTGGCTTCGGGAAAATTCAAGAAGGTAACCGGGGTCAAGCACCGCATGGCTACTGCAGATGAAACATTGGAGCAAACCGGATTACGCATCGGGGGAGTATGCCCTTTTGGGGCCAAGGGCATCCAGATCTTTATTGATCAGGGATTGGGTGAATACGAACGGATTTATCCAGCCGCTGGCACTGATGCTTCCGGCGTCCCCATGCATCTGGACGACCTGGTCAGGATCACCAAAGGACACGTCTGCGATATTGTCCAAAATGATTGAGTGTTTGCTCCGTGTAAGTCCTGAGCTGCCCCGCGATGGACATCAATGCAAAAAGTCGATTTTCGTTCATGAGCATCAAAAAATGGATTTATAACGTATCTATTCTTCTGTCCCCTGCCTACTGTCCTCTGTCCCCTGGCCCTGCAAATCTTCCTTTTTGCAGGCCCAATGAGATGAGCCGGCATGAACGCCAAGCTATTTAACTATGATCCTAAGAACCCATTAAGCATCTATAACAGAAGCTTTTTCTGCCCGGTTTTTAAGCGCTTTACCCCTTTTCTGGCCTGCCCGCAATGCCCCAGGTTTCCATGCCCGGAGCTGAGTAAAACCGATCTGCACATGCTGGCTACATCCCCGTTTTTAACCCGGATTGTGGTCGGCCTTAACCTTCAAAGGAGAATGAAAATGTACATACTCAAAAAAATGGACGGCAGCCTGCACATGGTCGAGGACCTGGATGAAAAAAATCCGGATCAGGATCTGCTCAAAGACGTGGAAGAGGTCTATCCTATCACTAAGGTACTGGTCCCCCAGTTAAAACTGGTACCTAAGACCAAAGAAGAACGTAAGCAGGTCAAGGAAGAGCTGGAAAGGCAAAGCACAGAGGAAGGGGAGCCGGCCCCGGAGCCCGCCCTTGAAACGGAAAGCAAAAACCCGGGAAAAGGCAAGGCCAAATCCAAACAGGGGTAGTCTTCTTCAGGGCTTAAAGCTCCTGGTTCACTTTGACCGGTCAGAGCATAATTATGTTCAAAAAACGTGAAACCTTGCGCCAATCCCTCATCAACTGCCTGGAATCCGCCAGCCGTCCTCTGGGGTATAGAGATCTTTCGGTCATGCTCGGGGTTTCGGAAAAAGACCTTCCCCCCCATATCCAGCACGTGGCCAAAAGTCTTCGTTCCCAGGGAAGACAACTGATCATCATCCCGGCCAGCTGCAAAACCTGCGGGCACGAGTTTGACAAACGCCGTAAAGTGACTAAACCCAGCCGCTGCCCCAGGTGCAGAAGCGAACGGATAGATCCACCATTGTTCACCCTCCAATAATCTCTGTACGTTGCTGTTTGCAATAGATAGATATTCCCCTCTTTCACAAATTTCCAACCCCTTATACGCTTATACCTTCCTCTGAACAGCCCTGGTTGCATCCTGCAACAACTTATATCCACCACCTTTGTCAGATTCCCCCGATATATGCCGGTTTCTCCTCCTTGAATGTTTGGCATGCTATTTGAAATAATAAGTTACCACAGACGTTCAACCGGAGGGTACCTGTATGAAAAAAGTGTTCAGAAAAATTGAAGCCTTGATCATGGCCTCAACCTATGCCCAGGCAGGAGCACGAGACGCAGCCATGGATTGCTTGCAGGCTGTGTATTCCCCTCAAGCTCCAAAAAGCAAACAGCCCCAAAATCAGAAAAAACAACGGCCGCAGCTGCGGGTATAAATCAACCAGTACTCATTTTCCCGGGGTCAGGCATGAAATATGTATTATATGCCTCCGACAGCCTGAGGCCCAGACAGAAAATCTTTGAGAATACAGTAAGTCTGTGTACTCAACTGTCTTCTTATCTGTATATCCTTCAACTCATCAATCCGAATAAGTTCAGGCAACTTCTGACCTCAGCCCGGGCCAAACTGGAAAAGGCCCACCGCATGTTTGAGACCAGCATGAGTGCAGCCACCTACGCCCAGGCTGGAAGCAGTGAACTGGCCAGACAGTGCCTGCAGGAAGGCGAAAAGGGGTTGGATGACTTGCGGAGAAAAGCGGAGAAGGAAGGGGTACATGCTGAATTTTCCCAGCGGATTGGCCTACCTGCATGGGAATTGATCGATTTCCTGAGAAAACGCCCGGACATGATCATGGCTGTATTGGATGTCAAAGATACCCTTTCTGATCAGCAGAGAGAATCAAAAGGCCCTGAACTGCTGCAAATCATTCCCTATCAAATGGGTATCCCTGTCATTCTTCCCCATAGAAACAGATAACATAGATGCGAGTACAAAAACTTTTTTTACACTCATCATGGGTACAGCTCCAGGAGCTGATTGCTTCAGTCAACATTAACAGCGAGGGTATAATCAATGTTTGAATTCAATGGTGGTAAGAAAAAAAGGTTACTTGCAACCGGTGTGCTGGGTGCCATTACCGTTGCTTCGTATATCCTTGCACTTTCCAATCAGGACTATTTGACCCAAAGCTTTACCCAGGGAGGCTGGAGTTTCATTTGGCCTATAACCGCAGCCTTTTATTTTTCTTTTTTGCATGGGACATTCGCCAGCAACGTGTTAAGCATACTGGGGATAACGGCCTCCAAAAAGCGACCGGCTGATCGTATCACGACAACCAGAAAGCAACCGTCTGAGCAAAAAAAAGCTCCTCAAAGACAGGCCCCGGTGCTTAATGCACAAGATTACAGGAAACCATGAATAAAGAAGTGGAGGAAAACATGAGAAAAGCTTCTGCTGCACTTCTGACTCTTTTGTTCTTCCTTGTTGCTGCCTCCCTTGCCTTTGCCGGTGGGGCACCTTCAGGGGACTTCCTCAAAGGTTACATACAACAAGTGGACAAGGCCGCCAACACGGTAGTTTTTGAACCCACCGACGGGGGACAATCCCGTATCCTGGCCCTGGGCGGGGATATTCAGATACATGATATAATCCTGGACAGAAAAGTTCTCATAAATATGTCCATGGAAAACGGACACAAGGTCGTATCCAAGATCTCCCCCATGTTTGTACCTTTGCTGCTCAAGGCCCTCATCTACATGATTTTTGTGGGATTTGCCGGGGGGCTCTTAAGCGGCTTCATCGGGTCTGGCGGCGCCTTTGTCATGACCCCGTGCATGATGTCCATGGGTGTTCCCGGAGCTATAGCCGTGGCCAGCAATATGTGTCACAAATTCCCCAAATCAATGGTTGGAGGCTATAAACGTTACAAATACGGACAGGCAGACCTAAAGCTGGGAGTTATTGTGGCCATATCCGCCATTGCCGGCGTGCAACTCGGTGTGTACGTCCAGAGGTGGATACTGGATACCTGGGGCCAATCGGGTTCCAGTCTGTACGTCAGCCTTGCCTATGTCATCATTCTGGTCATCGTGGGCAGCTATGTGTTCAATGACGCCTGGAAGCTGGCCAGGACAGGGGTCGATGTAAAGACCTCCAAGTTGGCCCAAGCTCTGCAAAAAATTAACATCCCGCCCATGATCCACTTCAAGCGGGCCAATCTGACCATATCCTTGTGGTTCACCATCCCTGTGGGAATGGGTGCCGGACTGCTGGCCGCCACCATTGGCGTTGGCGGATTTGTCGGCGTTCCCGGGATGATCTATATCTTAGGGGCCTCGGCCTTGGTGGCCAGCGCCTCTGAGCTCATACTGGCCTTTATTATGGGCCTGACCGGATCAATTCAATGGGGTTTTGCCGGCCTCATCGATATCAGGCTGACCATACTCCTGCTGGCAGGCTCCCTGATAGGGGTTCAGCTCGGAGCCCTGGGCACAACCTATGTCAAAGACTACATAGTGAAGCTGGTTATGGGCTCCATCATGCTGGTGGTTGCCATCAGCAGAGGTCTGATGATCCCTGTGTATCTTTCCCACCTGGGTCTGGCCGATATCGCTGCTGATACATCGGCCAAGCTGGACATGGCCAGCTTCATTGTCCTGGTCTTATCCCTTACTATAGGCACAGTTCTCATTTTATTCTATACCATTCAAGGAATGATAGCTGAAAAGAAGGAACTGAAGGAAGAAGCCGCCCAAGTCAGCTACTGACTTTGGGAATTGATAAATCTCAACAACAGGATTATGCACGAAAATAAATCCTATGTGTATCATCAGCAGCTTCCGCCAGAGCGTGAGCCCGGGGTGCCATTATAGCCTCAAATCGGTACCCCGGTTTTCCTCCCTTGCGTCCTTTCCCTGCAAGAGTCTACGAACTGCCCAAATCTGAAGTGTCCTGCCAGGATGACGTTTGTTACGTTAATGTGAATGCAGACGTTGGACTGGAAAACCATATCCAGCAGATTGTCAAAGAAAAGGCTTTTTCCGTAAAAGGTATAAAAAACCTTAAGGTGTATGTAGCACCGTTCTCTGGAGCACTTTCTTGAGGATGAAAGGTATACTTGATACGAGTGCAAAATCTGTTTTTGCACTCGTCACAGGTCAGTAAAAACAAAAGCTTATGGCTTCACATTGTATTGCAGTTCATAAAGCGACTTTTTGCAGTTCCGTCATACTTAAAAACCGAAAAATATTTCAGACCTATTCAGGCCTCGCTCCCCCCTTGACTATCAAGGTGGGGCAAACTCCGGAGCTGACAAAACGGGCCACGACGCTTCCAAGCAGGATTTGAGAGAGGCTGCCGGATCCTCGTGAGCCCATGACGGTCAAGCCCACCTCCTTTCTCTTTGCCGTCTCCACTAAAGCCCTGTAGACCGGATCGCCATATTCAATGATTTGTTCATATTGACGAACTCTCCTCTCCGCAAGCAGCTGAACAATTGGCTCTTGCTTGCTTTGAGTCGCCTGGTAAATTTTTTGAACCACATCTGGAGATACTATATACCCTTCAAGGGACATCTCATAAATCGTGGCTAAAAAGTATATGCTGCCGTAGCTCAAGGAGATGCTGCACGCCCTTTGAGCCGCTCTCTCTGCATGTTTGGAACCATCATAGGCCACAAGTATTTTATCCAGCTTCAATTCTTTGTCCTGGGGTATAACCAGAATGTCGACATTGCTTAACTTGAGAACCTTTGCTGAAGCAGATCCTATGGGGATAAGGTCCAGGATAGCTGACGTTTTTTTCCCGATAACGATGAGATCGGCCTGCTCCTCATCGGCCACGGTCAATATTTCCTCTCCTGGTTCTCCAGTGCGCAGCACTCTTTTACAGGGCAGCTTCCAAGTGGCTGCCCTTTCTGCTGCCCGATCCAGAGCCTGAATATATGGCTGCCGCATCTCCTTAAGGATGGAAGAATCCCCCATCAAGCGCAGATCGCCATCATACCCAGGAACGACGCTGACCAGAACCACATTGCTCTGTTCAGAAGCGGCCCAGGCCAGGGACTGTTCAAGGGCCTGGCTGGAAGCTTCTGTTTGGTTTACAGCTATGACCATGCTTTTATACATAGGAGATCCCTCGTGTTTCGATTTTTGCCCCAGTTATACCCTCATTCCCATGGAAGCTATAAAGATGCCGGTGCAAAAACTCGGTTCTTCAAAAGGCCGGAGCACCAAAAATGCTACAAAACAGAGTTTAGTGTTACGAATGTTAAGTGTATCAGGCGGCAAGGCCAATATGCCTAGCCTCTTGAGGCCAACTGACAACCTCTACAGGGCGGAAAAAAGTTAAAAAAGCCCGTATAAACCCATTTTCCCAGAATTTGGACGCACTACTCCCTTGGTGAGCCACAAGCCAGTTGAAAAGTCTTTTGATATTAAGCCCGGTAACTCGAAGAAAGATGGCCAGTTTGGCCTTGTCAAAGCCCCTGACTCGCAGACGCCTGAGTCCCATGGTGTTTTTAAGCTCTGACATGACTGCTTCACCGCCAGATCGAAGCCGGAAAAGCTCTATGGTGCCCTGGTCCTGTTCAAAGATGAGACGTCTTAGCTCCAGCCGGGGTTTGCTCCAGTTCCACTCCACCTTGGCTTTGCGCTTGGTTATCTTGACCGGGCAGTCCTGACTATGCGGGCATGCTCGGCACTTATTGACATCAAAGTAACTGCTGGTCTTTTTATTTTTGTGGTTGACCTTGTTTTCCCGGCATTCTTGTCCCATTGGGCAGGACTTCATGGTGTGATCTGATTCGTCAAGTTCAAAGTCGAGTACCCCAAACCCATCTGGAGCTTCCCCGGTGGGCGGGGCAACAAGGTCAATCCCCTTTTCGGCCAAGGCTTGGTGATTTTCGTCACTTTCATAACCGTTGTCGGTGAGCTCTACTTCGGGTTGAAGGTCTTTTTCTTCTCGGTGCTCAATGGTTTCCTGGAGGATTTCATTATCAGAGACATTGGCCTTATCCACTTCCACGTTGGTGATGATGTGCGGATTGGCAGAATCCTGACTACAGGTTTCGGATAAGGTCACCTTTACCCCAGCCGTTTTCTTGTGCCCGTTGTACTGAGCCTCAGGGTCATGGGGGTTGGAAAGGGCTGAGCCTTTATGTTCATCCTTTATCTCCACCTTAAGTTCATCGTCATCAGTGATGGTGATTTGTTCTTCAATAAGGCGCAGCAAAAGGAGAAACGGTTCGCGTTTAGAGATCTCGGGGTGATCTGCAAACAAATCCCTCAAAGCGAGGGCATCCCTGGCAGCCTGTTGCACATACTCGTCAGATTTTCCAGGAGAGAATCCGGCAAACCAGGTATTAGATTCATCGTTTTGAATATATTGTTGAATTCCCTCGGGGATAATCTGAAAGTCCTGGCTAAATTCCTCTTTGATGTCCATCAAGACCTGGGTAAGTACAGTTTTAAAGAGTTCCCATTGGGACATCTTCTTGAGGTTTAGGCTGACCAAGGTTGAATCAGTTCTCTGCAAAGATGTGTCTATGTTAATTAACTCATCAATTCTTTTCAGGACAGCATTAAAAACAGTCTGCCCTTTTCCCAGGATTTTTTCCTTGTAATAATAGAATGTTCTAACAGCTAGGTAAGTTTCTCTTTCTTTGAGATCAAGAGCATAGTGAAACCTTTGATCAAAGTTATAGGCCTCAAGTGCTTGATCATTTGTCAAGTCGAAATAGGCTTGCATGATAAAGAGACCAATCATAGATTGGATATCTTTTGTCTTCCTTCCGTTATCATGACTAAAATATTTGTGAAATATATTTACGGGTAGTTTTGGAAGGATAGTTATTCTTATTAAATGATATATAGAGTTTTGAAGGTATCTATATTTTTTGTCGCTTAGCCTTGTGAGATTAGTAGGAAGTTCTATTTGAGACCGATCTTTGTGGTAGAGCATCGGATACCTCCATTTGTAATCTGGAGGTACAATATCCATGTCTGATAACTATGTCAAGTCCATATCCTATTATTTAATAACTTTGATTGTGTTACGGCTGAGACTTTTTGCAGTGCTATCTATAAAGAGGGGCAAGGAAAGTCCCCTCAGTGATATATAGCATAACTCAATTCAATTTTTATGCCAAGCCAAAGCTCCTTACTGGTCCTTTTCCTGCATACATTTATGGTATGATCTCTTTGCAATACAAGAAGAAACCCGGATCAGACCATGAATATGTCTTCTGCTTACCTTCGTTCCTTGAATCTCCAGTCATCTCTCCCTGGAGTATGGATCACGGAGCATGAACACCTAAACCATCTGACATGGCCCATATAGTCGATCGTTTCATTTTTCAACGATACCTCCTGGTCAAGACATTGTCGTGCTGGTGACATCTTTCTGAGCAGGCCAGGCCCTGAGGCCAAGAAAGGACATTGTTGCACAAGAGAACAATAACATTGCAAAATGCAACTGTAAGGCCGGTCAGAGATGTCAGAGGAAGGAGTGCTGGAGGAGATAGCTATTCAAAACAGCGTCTTTACCTGAAAATATGTGAGTGGAAGGACATCGTTTCACAGTTCAAAGTGTACGCACAGGGGGCTGAATATGGCCTGGTTTAAGAAAACTGAGGAAACAGAAACTCATGTTGAAAACGACAACAGCGCCCTGACGTCTATTCGCCAAACCCTCGAACAAATCCATCTTCCAGCTCAGGTTCAGTCGACTGCCGAGAAGGAACTCAAACGATTGGAACAGATAGATCCTTCCGTGGCTGAGTTCACTATTGGTATGAACTATATACAGCTCATCCTGGACCTCCCCTGGACCCAACGAACTCCCAACACCTTAGACCTTGATCAGGCAGAAGCCATCCTGGATCGAGAGCATGCCGGTTTACAGCATATCAAGGATCGAATTCTGGAGTACCTGGCCACGAATGTCGTTTTCTTGTCTCAGGCCTTTCGAATCCTGGTGGTAGACGATGAACAGATTACCCGGGAAAATATCTCCCACATTTTAAGCAAGGAGAAGTACCAGGTCCAAACTGCTCAAGACGGTACTGAAGCAATGGACATCCTGGCCGAGCATACCTTTGACCTGGTCATAACCGATTTGAAAATGGAACGGGTCGATGGAATGGAGCTCATGGAACGGGTGAAGCAGGAAAAACCCGGTGTGGAAATTATCCTTATTACTGGCTATGCGACTGTTGACACTGCAGTCAATGCCTTGCGGGGAGGAGCGGCCCATTACCTGTCCAAGCCTTTGAACCTGGACGTCTTGAAAAGAACGGTCAAGGATATATCGCAACGCCGGCAGCCTATGCGTATGGCTGGCCCTATCCTCTGCTTCACCGGTCCACCCGGTACAGGCAAAACATCCATCGGCCGAAGCGTGGCTGCAGCCATGGGCAGGCAATTCATCCGCTTGTCCATGGGCGGCCTGCGTGACGAAGCTGAGCTTCGCGGTCACCGCAGAACCTATGCCGGGGCCATGCCGGGCAGAATCATCAGCGAGATGCGACGGGTAGGGGTCAACAATCCGGTCATCATGCTGGATGAGATCGACAAGATCGGCCAGGATTTCCGTGGAGACCCGGCCTCTGTGATGCTGGAAGTCCTTGATCCGGAACAAAATAAAGCCTTTCTAGACTATTACCTGGACATCCCCTTCGATCTCTCCGACGTCCTGTTCATCACCACAGCCAATATGCCCGAAAATCTCCCCAAGCCTTTGCTGGATCGAATGGAGATCCTCCCCTTTTCCAGCTACTCAGTGGAAGAGAAAAAACGCATCGCCCTTCATTACTTGGCCCCCAAACAAATTCGTCAGCATGGACAGAGCCCTGAACATATTCATTTCAGCGAAGCAGCCCTGGAATGCATTATAAAGGACTATACCCGGGAGGCAGGTCTGCGCAATCTGGAGCGGGAAATCGGTGCCCTGTGTCGAAAAATCAACCGGCGCATTCTGAAGAAGGAAGTCACTACTCCAGTGGAGCTGAACGTAGAAGACGTCCATGATTTGCTCGGCCCGGCCAGATTTATGAGCGAAGCGGCCCAGGCCGGCAACCTCCCAGGAGTGACAACCGGCCTGGTGTGGACTGAAAGCGGCGGACAGATAATCTTCATCGAAACAGCCCGGATGCGCGGTAATGGGCAGCTTATTCTCACCGGTTCCCTGGGCGATGTCCTGCGTGAATCCGGGCAGACCGCCCTCAGCTATGTTCGCAGCCAGGCTTCCCAGTTCGGCATTGATGAGACCATCTTTGAGCAATCAGATATTCATGTGCATATCCCGGCCGGAAATATCCCCAAAGACGGGCCTTCAGCCGGTATAACCATTGCCATAGCCCTCATCTCCCTTTTAACTGGGCGGCCGGCAAAACGCGATGTGGCTATGAGCGGAGAACTGTCACTGAGTGGGCGGGTTCTGCCGGTCAGCGGAGTGCGGGAAAAGATCCTGGCTGCTCAACAGGCCGGTGCTCGAGTGGCTATATTCCCCAAACAGAATGAAAGGATGGCCAAAACCCTGGAAGACGATGTCCTCAACGCTGTTGAGTTATATTTCGCGGACTCGGTTAGTTCAGTTATTGATGTGGTCTTGGAAGCACCTGAGCCATAAGCTTGATACACTCGATCAATCCACCAACAATTTTTTGGGCGCTTTGGCCCAAAAATACGTCAGATTTGCCGGAGGCAAAGCTGACGTGCGATCTGTCCCTGGAGAATCTTTTATGAAACTGCGGATCAGCATCAGACGAAAGATTTTATTGACCTTCGCCCTTTTCTTTGTTCTTAGCATTTTGGTGACAACTATAGGGTACTATAGATACCATGTACTCAACCAAAAGATGAATCTCGTGGAAACAAAAGACAATCTTCTCAACTCCATCTTAGAAGCCAGAAGATATGAAAAGAACTTCTTTATTACCTTAGATCAAAACCATTTAGAACAGGCAATATCCTACGCTCAAACCAGTGAAAATAAATTTTCGCAATTGATAGATAATTATGGCCAATATGCCCAAGATAAAAACCTCAATCATCAGTTTGAGACTTTGAAGATATATAAAGATGCATTGCAGCAGCTGAAACAGGAAGCAAGTGCAAAGCTGACTTCTTCCCCTGAAGAACCATCAGATAACTTATTTACAGAGCATCAAGAACGGATCAGGGATTCGGGACACAAAACAATTGAAGGGCTGGAGAAAGGCCTTGGCCAGGAACGTCAAGAGGTCAAGCGGCTTGTTCGCGAATCGCGATTGTATCTTTTTCTTTTCCTGGGAGTCATCCTGATCATTGCTTTGGTCACTTTCTTGTTCCTCATCGTGAATGTCAATAGACCACTGAAAACCATAGAATGGGCCATTCCTAAAATTGTGCAGGGAGACTACCGCAATTTGCCGGAAATTCGGACAGGAGATGAGTTTGAACGTCTGGTCGAGAGCTTGAATACAATGCTCCAGGAGCTGAACAGGCGCAGTGAACAGCTCATACAGAGCGAAAAGATGGCCGCCCTGGGCACCCTGACCTCTGGTGTGGCTCACGAACTGAACAATCCGCTGAATAACATCTCCACATCGCTGCAGATCATTTTGGAAGAACTGGAAGACGGAGATGTCCAGTATCAAAAGCAACTCCTTGTGGAAACTGAAGGTCAGGTGCAAAGGGCACAGGATATTGTCAAAGCCCTCTTGGAATTCTCAAGGGAGACTGAGTTCAGTTTGGTCAAGGTCAATTTTGAAAACCTGGTCCGCAAAACTCTGAAGCTTATCCAGGGAGAGATTCCCTCCAATGTGCAGATCGATATCGATGTACCTAAAGATATTGAATGCACCATCGATGCTCGGAGGATTCAACAAGTGCTTCTGAATTTGATAATAAACGGAATCCAGGCCATGGAAGAGCATGGGGGGAAATTGTCTGTACAGGCTTATGAAAACGAAGACGGTCAGGGCTTCTCTTTCCATGTCCGGGATACCGGCAAGGGAATGGAACTCGCTGAGCAATCCAAAATCTTCGACCCTTTTTACACCACCAAAGATGTGGGCAAGGGTTCAGGGCTTGGACTTTCCGTGTCCAAGGGCATTATTGAAAATCACGGCGGCCATATTTCGGTCATGAGCAATCCACGGCAAGGGACTGATTTTACCGTGTACTTACCCTATGCCCAGTCGACCCAAACCCCCTCGACCGGACCGGACAATGACGGAAGGGGCTATGCATAAGTTCCATCCACGATCAAACCGGCAAGCCGCTTTGTTGGGCCTTTGGCCACAAAAGAGATCAATTTGCCCCAGGCAAGGCTGACTCCTATAAACCAACCTATGACCATATGAGCATAGATCAGGAAGGATAATCATGGGCGGGAACAATTCGAATGAACAATACACCATTCTCCTTGTTGAAGATGAAGAGATTTGTCGTCAAAACCTCAAAAGGATACTCAGCAAGGAAGGATACAGTGTCGATGAGAGCACCAGCGGGGTGAATGCCCTGAAGTTGCTCAATCAACAAGAGTACGACCTGGTCCTCACAGACTTGAAGATGAAAAATATGGACGGTATGGAAGTCCTCAGAGCAAGCAAAGCACTCTACCCCCACACCGAGGTGATCATGATCACTGGCTACGCCACAGTACATTCTGCGGTGGAAGCCATGCGGGAAGGGGCCTACCACTACATTGCCAAACCGTTTCAACTCAATGAAGTCCGCAAAATCGTCTGGGAAGCCCTCCTCAAACGCAAGCTCACCCTGGAAAACAAGGCCTTAAAAGACACCTTGGCCAAACACGATGCATCCTGCCCCCAGATTATCGGCAAAAGCCAAGCCTTGACCCAGACATTGGATCAAATGCACAAGATTGCTCCCACCGACGCCAATGTCCTTATTTTTGGGGAAAGCGGAACAGGCAAAGAGCTGTTCGCCCGGGCCATTCACTCCATGAGCCCCCGGGCCGACAAACGCTTTGTGGCCTTTAACTGCGGGTCATTTGCCGACGACCTGATGGCCAACGAGCTTTTCGGGCACGAAAAAGGGGCCTACACCGGGGCTCATGCCAGCAAAAAGGGACTTTTGCAGGTTGCCGACAAGGGGACCGTTTTTTTAGATGAGGTTGGAGATATGCCCATGAGCATGCAGATAAAACTGCTCAGGGTGATTCAGGAAAGAGAGTTCATACAAGTGGGAGGCACCGAGCCGGTTCCTGTTGATGTCCGCTTCATTGCCGCCACGCACCGCGATCTCAAACATGAGGTTCAGGCCGGACGGTTCCGGCAGGATCTCTATTACCGGCTGAACGTGATCAGCCTCCAGCTCCCTCCCCTATCGGAACGAAATGGAGACATCCCCCTGTTGACAAATCATTTTCTGGCCAAAATCATGCATAAGCAAAGCAAGGAAATACGCGAGGTGGACCCGGAAGCAATGGCCCTTCTGGAGGCATACAGCTGGCCGGGCAATGTCCGGGAATTGGAAAATGTTATGGAGAGGGCAGTGGCCTTAAGCACACGGGACGTTCTTAAGGCTGATGTCTTGCCCGAGTACATCCGGAGTCTGTCCATGGAGACCTTTCGCCGCCACTGGTCCCGCATCCCGACCATGGATGAACAGGAGATGGAATACATCTTATGGGTCCTGAAAAAATGCCAGGGGAATAAGACCAAAGCCGCCCAGGTCATGGGCATTGACCGGGTCTCATTGTGGCGAAAGCTGAAACGATATGGAGTGGACAGCTGATTGTGCCCAGCATCACTGATCCAGGCTTCATCCCTCCTGGACTTGACAGGCCAAGAAAGATGCAAGTCACACCACCGGCGTGACTCCAAAAAGGGGAGCGAAATATTCTCAATACTTCGCTCCCTTCAGTAAGACCTGGATCCTGAGCAACGTTCCACGAGCTGACAGAAATCAATACATTGAAAGCCTTTCCTTAATGGGGCTAACCATGAAATTATTGCTCTGTCATCTTTTCTTTCTCCTGCTTCCTTTTGGTTAGTTCCTCCTGAATTATGCCCTCGATACGCCCTGACTTAGACTTACCATTGACCACTAAGGAAACAGCAGCCGGAGAAACTTTGGCGATTTTGGCAATTGTTTTCTGTTTGATTCCGTATTCCCGCATTAACTCACTGAGATTCTGTTCTTTTTCTGTCATATAATTTCTCCTTGATTTGAGATTTCTAAAAATTTACCACAGACTCACTTTTTATGTCAAACCCCTTTTTTGTCTGTGTATGCCCATGCCAATATGTAGCTTCGAAACAACCATATCGCTTATTAAGCATGAATATTGAGTATCTTAGGCATTGCTGTAGGAATAATCTCATGGCTGTTGATCTCTTTGAAATTCCAGCAGAAATAAACGCTATCCTTTTGCAATAATAAGTGTATCTAATTCCCTCCAGGGAATTTCATATTTTTCATATATTTTTTTAATATATTCAGTATAAAACCTCATATCTCCTGATTCTTACCCAGAATTCCCATTCTTATCCCTGTCCGCCCTGGATTTACTCATTGAAATTTCTTGCTGGCGGATAACTAAATGGAATTGCTTAACGACAGATGCCTGGGTACGCAGTTCGCCACATTTTCAGCCCTGCCAATTTCCCCTTGACAGTGGGATCGATATGAAATATTCACTTGGACCACGAACGGGCCACTAGCTCAACTGGCAGAGCAGCGGACTCTTAATCCGAAGGTTGAAGGTTCGATTCCTTCGTGGCCCATTAGAGATTCCGGGGACTTAGAGAAAATCTGAGTCCCCATCTTTTTGTCCCCACAAATTTTGTCCCCGATCTGTCCCCAATTAAGCGGTTTATAAAAGCCGGGGGACCTTAGCCCCCGGCCCTCAGTTTTGCCCCATTCCCTGGTCCGTTTAGACTTCGCCGGTCTGGTCCTCGGTTTGGGGCAATTTCTTTCCGTCCACCTGCTGGTCAACAAAGACCTCCAGGGTATCCACAGCACTACCCATTATGTCCTGCATATTCTCCAGGTAGGCTTGCATCACGCTGGCCGGCCCATTGACCTCTTCGTCTGTGTGACCCTTGAAGCTCAGGATGCACCCATGAAGGTCTTGCATTTGTTCTCGTATTGCCTGCAAGTCCTGAATTGCGGCTTGTGGATGAAGCTCATTAGTCATGATCCACCCCCTCTATCCTGGCCCGTTCCTGGTGAGCATGGCTTAATGCACCCACAAGCTCAAAAAGGATCTTACTGCTGCCAGCGTCATTTTTTTCCATCTCTTGAACAGAATCCATAAACTCTTTCATCATCTGGGCCAGTCCAGGGTCAGCCCGCAATTCGAGAATAAAGTCCAGATATTTGGCATCCACTTCATGCAGGTAAGCCGCTGCGAGTTCCATGTCCCGCAAAGATCCCGGCATGTCCCGAATGGGAATGTTTGCCACTTCATCCAGGGTTTGCCCAAGACACTTATGGTCCATGACGTTTGTGTTTTCCACCAAGAAAGCCTGGGCCTGGTCCAGGTTGCCGCTGCCGATGTTTGCGTTGATTTGTTCTGACATAAACCGCCTCCAATATAGGTTTGTGCCCGGCCCGGTATGGGCTTGGGCTATTTCCCTTGAGCTTCCTCATATTCCGTGACCAACCGCTGTAAGCACTCCATCATCAGATCTTTGATTGACCGGCCAGTCTCCACAGACAGCCGCTTGATCTGCTTGTGCTCTTCCGGGCTGATCTTCAGGGTTAGCGTTTTCCAATCGGTCATTTATTCACCTCCGTCATTGTTTGACTGTATATTACTGAATTACTGTTTTCCTGTCAATACCCAAACCAAACTTTTTTCAAAATCATAAAAAAGCCCGGATCTTTAATAAATCCGGGCAAGTATAAAAGTCTCAAATTTGCCTTATTTCGATCACCCCCAAGCTGTACCCCTCGGGAAGTTCAAAAAAGCCAAAATACGGCCATTGAGACGCACTTTTTCTTAGGCTGTGTAGTCAAATGTTATTACAGAGGCATAAAAAAGCCCCACTCTCAGTGAGGTGGGGCTGGAAAGTCATTGAATAAATTGACAAGTCATTATCCGCTCATTTTTATTATTAAGTCAATGTATTGCTGAATCCAGCTGTTCTGAAGTTGGGCCAAGCCAAAAATTGATCCTGCAAATCCTAAAATAATTGCTATTACTGAACCGACAAACCACCATCTAATATTATTTATTCGCCCATCGATTGAGCTCAGCCTTCCATCTATGCGCCCTTCCATTGAGTTTAGCCGTTCATCAGTTGTTTGATTTCTTTGCGCAAACATTTCCATCATGTGCCGGTTATGCTCTAGATGATCGTCCATTTTTTTTGAATGACTATCAACCTTTTCGACTAACTTATCGATTTTGAGCGCTAAGACCTCTTCTCGTTGGTCAATCTTTTGATCTATGCTTCTTAAGCGCTCATCATAATATCTTGTATTTTCTCTTGTATTCATCTTAGATACATCTTTAGTGTCTGAAGGGCCGTTTCCCATCTTATAATCTGCCTTAATTCCCTCAAAAGATTGAACTTGTGGCTTGCACAAGTCCCTTCCATATGAGACTGTTTCTAATGACATTATATCATTTGCCACCTTCTGTAAACTATTGCCATCGGAAAACTGATCACTTAAATTCATCCATTTATCTTGAGATAATGTTGTTAACTTTTCTAGACTTGATCCCGCCAGGCTATTCTTGCTCGTCATTCTTTTGTATTCGCTCATGGTCTTCAATTCTCCGTAGAATCCATTCAGCAAGGCCTCTTGCATTTTCTATTCGTAATGTAATTCCAAAAAGAACATCTCTTATAATACTCTCTTTACATTGAATATCTTTAGGCGGGAATATTAATTTACCTTTCGTGTCAATATCATATTGTTCTTTTTTTGGTATTGGAAGTCTTTCGGAATAAAGATTGATGACAAATTGGCCAAATGCATTAATACCCCCCTGTGCACCACTTATTGAATAATTTGAGTAGGATGGAGATATCTTATACTCAAAGGTAATTGGGTTCTCCTTACTTTGATTTGTTTGTTCTTCATCGCTCATACAAAACCTCCTTTTTCTCTTACCTCTTCGTCATATCCAACCAACTCCGGGCCAGCACGATTAACAAGTAAAATATAGTTATTTCAGAGAAAACCAAACCACATAATCTTTAGGTAGCAGTCTACATAAAAACTTTGAAGTATCAAGTAAAAAGTGGTAATGATAACAAAAAAGCCCGCCCCCATATCAGGAGACAGGCCACACAGAGGGGACAGGAAGGGGACTATGTAGACCGGTTGGCGAGGATCTGTTCACATCGGAGACAGTACCCTCGCCGCCGGGGGATTCGTTTGCCACATAGCTTGCATCGGTATGGTCGGGGTTTCATTTTCCACAGCACCGCTTGAATTTTTTACCACTCCCGCAGGGGCACTTAGCGTTCCTGCTCACCTTTCCAGGGCCACTTCCTGGGGTCTGAGCTTTCCCCTGGGCCTCGGTCTTGCCCTCGAATATGGGCCTTGCCAGGTCCATACACTGCTCTGTCGTGGCTAGGATATTCATTGAGATAGACCTATCCGGCTTCATGGTTGCCATTGTGATGTCGCCGCCGCCTGTTGACTCATCGGCCATACCCTCGTTCAACCGACCATGAAGGAATTGATAACCGATAGCCAACTTCATGTCCTTGTCTGATTCGCCAAGATCCCGCCCCAATCGCTTTTCCAGGTCGGTCAATGCGTTCGGGGCGGCTCCATTAAAAGACGTAGGACGTATAGCGTGCATGTGTTCCTGGTATTCACCCTCGTCCTTGTCGTAGGAGACAGAAGCCGCGCACATCTCCTTGAGGCCATGATGATAACCGATAAGGAATGTATGCGCGGTCAGCACACCATAGGCTGAATGTTCAAGGTATTCCCAGGGGTCCCCGGATTCGCCCTCGGCATCCATCATTTCCTCAGCTGTGCACAGAAAAGCCCTGTTACACAGCCGCTCGGCCACATTCACCAAGTCGTCAAACTTATGCAGCTTCCGTAACCGCGACAAGTTGAACATGATGTGATCGAGAATCACCGCGCGGCCAGTAACGAACACTGCGCCTCCGATATGGGGAAGAGCAAGGTATTTGCTGCCTATGCTCCCCTCTGAACTCATTGTGTCCACTGCCAGCTTTGCGGTCTTTGGGGTCAATGATAGTGCGAAGGTCGTCACATTTACCTCGGAGCTTGATTTTGTTCCACTTATCAATCTTCTTTTCCAGGAGATCCATGTCCGTTAGCCAGTGGGCGGTTGCTTCCTCGGCCGCGTCACCTGCATCCCTGGTATTGTCGGCCATATTGGACATGGCTGCACCGGCCTGGATTGCTGCCTGCTCGGATGAATCGCCCATGTCGGCCATCCGCAGGGATACACGCCGGGCCTCTTCGCTGTTCATAATGAGCTGGTCCCGAATGCTGGAAAATTCCTCGCGGGCCTCTGCAAGACGCTGAGCATCTGCACGATTCAGCCAGGGCTTTTCCTCAAGCTCCTGAATCACACCCATAAGATGCTGAGCTTCCTCTGATACATCTCGTATGCCCTCTCTATACAGTGACAGCCCAAGACCTGCGGCTGTGCCTGCGATTGCTCCATACTTGCCACCAACTCGGCCACCAAAAAGCGCACCGATACCGCCGTACAAAATTGGCTCAGGGATCTTATTCAGGGTTTCCACAAATCCGGCAATCTCCCCGGTTATGCTGCGGATGTGACCAGGCACGTCCTGGGTCAGAAAGTCCTTATTCTGGCTCACCCAGTTCCCCATATTGCCGGCCACTTCTCCGATCTCGGGAGCAAGGTCCACCACCACCTGCGTCAACTGTGCGCCGATAACCTTTTTCAGTTTGGTGAGCTGGTCGTTTGCTTCCTCGGCATTCTTGACCATCTCCCGATCCAAGACGATCCCCAAATCCCGGGCATCCTTGCGGAGGTCATTGATTGCATCTGATCCCTCCCGCAAAAGGTTGACCATTGCTGCACCCTCGCTATCAAACATCTTGAAAGCGATACGCAGACGTTCCTGCTCTGTCTCAGCATTCCGTACAACATTGGCGAACTCACCCAATAACTCATTGGTACTGCGTAGGCGGCCTTGGGAGTCCTGGAGGGAAACACCGTACTTCTCCACGACCTTCAAAAGCTCACCCTGTCCCTGGGCGGCCTCAGCCACGCGCCGGGAAAATCGTTGCAACCCCATATCCAGATTCTTTTGAGATACACCCGCAAGCTCGGCTGCATAGCGGAGCTCCTGCAGAGCCTCTACACCGACGCCTACCTTGGCAGCCGTTTTTCCAATTTGATCTGCGGCTTGGATATTGCGGTCGATTAAGTAACCCATTCCACCAATGCCAGCTGCGCCGATCACTGCGGATTGAAAGCTCATCAGCATATTGGTGGTCCGGCCCAAGCCGCGCTGGAGGGTCTGCCAGTGGCGGTCTTGGCCTAAAGCCCTGGTAAGGCGGCTGTACTTTGATTCGGCCTTTTGAGCACTATCGCCCACCCCACGAAAAGCCCTTTCAGCTTTTTGACCTTCGCGCTCAGCCTGTGAAGCATCGGCTCTTATTCTGATTCCAGGCATATTTCACCGCCCTCCATGCCTTCCGGCCATTCGATACATTCGTTCATCTGTTCCCGCTGCTGCTCAGCACGTTTGACAAGGGCTTCAACACGCGCTTTATTGTCGGGTAAGTCCGCGACCTCATCACCTAGCATTTTCCGCAGGAGCTCCCCATACTGCTTGGCGTAGAGGAAACAAAACACCACTTCCCGGGTTTTTTGCGCCTCGGCATATTTTTCAAATAGCTGCCAATTTATACGTAGGTCTTGGTACAGCTCAGCCTCGCAATTTTCCAGATTCTGCTGGATTATCGCCTGCAAGCGGGCCAGCTGGACATCTAAGGTTGTCGGCTGAAGTTTCTTTTTGCGATTCGATTTCGACATATTCACCTCATTGTCAGTTTTCCGGCCCGCCCGTAGTAACATCTGACTACGGGCAGGCCGACGACAAGGGACAATCACCCGGCCAAACTCCCGGACCTTGTTAGAAGCACAAGGCGGCTGTGCAAAGAGCCTAGCCAGGGTTCCTTATTCAAAGTCACTGAACTTCGCTTTTCCGCTGATCAGGTTCATGTAAGCATCTTGACCAAATCTTCCGATAAATGAGGCCTTGTCCGCTGGAGTCATGTTTGCCACAGCTGGGTCAGGGTTCGCCCTGCTCATGCCCTGTGGCCTTGCCTGGATACCGTCATGCTGATTCACGATCTGGTCAGCAATCGCACCGGTTGCCATCTTGGCTGAAACCTGTGCGGCCTTAGTGACATGCTCAGCATATTGCAGACGCTGAAGAGGATCTCCGGCCACTGTCTCTGTGTACCTGCTCCGGGCACT
>CAZUER010000032.1:0-32427 GCA_964619345.1 uncultured Desulfohalobiaceae bacterium | reverse complement strand
ACATTTCAAATTATTATGCCAAATTTTAACGGCAATCGTCGTAAAGTCACGCTAGGACGAAGCATGATCCGAAGCTTTATGAGCCCCTTTCCGAGCTGAGCCTTTTACTCGTGTCCAATTCCATTTTATCCGATCTGCGCCGTTGAGAAACGCTCGTGCTGTGGCCAGCAAGCGCAGGGTCAATTGGCATGGAGACCACTCTGGCCGCAGAGATACATAAGGGCTTTGTATTCTATAGCTCCCTTGTTTCAAGCTCTGAAGGAGCTCCTCCCGACTTTCGCACTTGTCAGCGAGCGAGATGGTCACGTTTCTGAAGCCTGTCAGATCATGAAGGTCCAGTCCGGCAAAAGCGAGCTTTTTTGCGTTGTCAGCCCTCAAGCGTCCAAGCAGCCTGTACGACTTGTCATTGGGCAGGTAGCGACTGTCGTAGGCAGCGTTCCAAACCTCCACGCCATCAATGTTTCCTTTCACTTCAGCGGGGAGATAATAGTTATTCCGCCTCGGGTGAGCAAGGACGGTGAACCCGCCACTTTGATTCACGGCTGCGGCTATGCTTTCAAAAGCATTGTCCGGCGGCATTGCACTCAACCCGAAGGCAAGAAGGTGGACGTCATGCTCGACATCAACCACGAACTCGAGGCCAGGAACGATGAAAAAATCCTCATCTGACAGAAAGCTGCAATGAGCAACAAGAGCCTCCATTTTCTTTGAATCGAAATCTTCTGCGTGCTCAGTCATGAGCAGAAATTGAAGGTCCCTCTTTTTGCACTCTTCCTTCAACTCTTCCAGGGTGAGCTTGCCATCATAGGAGTAGACTGAATGGAGATGGGCCAGGCCTTCCATCGTGGCTGAGTCTTCTGGCCTGCGCACGCTCAATTCCCCCTTTTCAGCCAAGTCTTGAGCTCATATATCCATGGCCTGATGTCTTCTTTCTTCAAGATTTCATAATGCATATCCTTTTCCCATAATTTCAAGAATTCGCGTAAGGCCTTCCATTTGCTCCTTGAACGGTAAGAGGGATTCCAGTCTGAGCTTCCCAAAAGAGTTGTCAGTAAGGAATCGAGGTCCCCCAAAAGCCATCGCGTCTTGACGCCCACTTTGTAAGACAGCACAGGGTCGAAGTCATTTTTCAATGCCATGTTCGTCAGGATAACAGGAAAGTTGATGCCGGCGTCTATCGCCAGCTGCAATGAGCCCCAGAAACGACCATTGATTTCCATAAATTTATAGGAGCCTTCCCGCAGGTCATGCTTGTACTCCACCATGGCCACGCCGAACCAGTCTAACAGACCAAGCAACCTCTTTGACTCCTCAACGAGCTCTGGAATCTGTGGTGCGCTTTTCCTTAAAACACTAACTCCACCAGATGGAGGTTTTTCGCGGATGCGTTCATGCCGAAAGCTGGCAACAACCTCTCCCTTCTGCATGCATAAGAATATACCGACTCCGGGGCCAGAAATTTTTTCCTGCAGAAGCACTGGATAATGTTCGTCCGGCATTGCCTGCAGCAATCGTTCGATCTCTTGGTTATCTCGGGCGTACTTCACGCTTGTGGATTGCCACTGA
Organism: uncultured Desulfohalobiaceae bacterium; assembly: GCA_964619345.1. Taxonomy (GTDB): domain Bacteria; phylum Desulfobacterota; class Desulfovibrionia; order Desulfovibrionales; family Desulfothermaceae; genus Desulfovermiculus. Next base: position 30,861 of record CAZUER010000032.1, on the reverse strand, counting down.
CCATTGACCACGACCCTTGACTTGTGGGGCTTGAGCACAACCGGAAAGCCCAATGCCTCTTCAATGGAGCCTGCCTCTTTGAAATCGCTCAACGATTGCACCACGATGCTCTTTGGAACACTCACTCCCAGTGTTTTGGCTTCTTTCAGGATTTCAACCTTGTCAGCAGCCCGTTGAACAATGTCTTGGGAAGGAAAAGGCATGGAGCATTGGCCATTGAACTTGTCTCTGTAAGAGTTGAGCGTCATCGTGGTGATGTCTGAAACAGGCAGCAGTATATCCGGGTTGTACCTTTTCACAGCTTTGTGTAACGAGTCCACAAACTCTCGAGACCACTTTTGAGGAGAAGGATAGGTGACTCGTTGGGTGCAGAATTTTGATTGGCCTGCCAGGCTGGTCCCAGTTTCAGCCGCAACAATGACCTCAAACCCAGCCTGTCCAAGGGCCCGAGTAATGGCAAGGGCTGCTCGATTGTTTCCGTCCGTGACCAAAGCCTTCATGTCGATGCCTTTACTGCCTCTGCACACGTTTTCGCGCAAAATCAATCATGTCCCTTCCAAGTCCGAGCAAGCCTTTTGCCCCAAAAGGATACAGTCCTAATGAAAGATAGGAGCGTTTTTCCACCGGCCAGGCCTGAATCCACTTTTCTTCAGATCCCAAAAACTCATAAGTTTCAAGACCATGTTCCAGGGAATAACGAATCGTCTCATTCATCAATTGCATGCCTGGCGAGCAATCACCCCACTTTTCATCGTATCCAATCTTCAACAACCAGAACCGGTTAAAGGTATGCAAGCCGATCTGCATGGCCGCCGGAGAATCCCCGATATGCAAAAAACAAAGCCTTAGTGTCTGTTGCTTGCAGGCCAAATCTGCATAGATTTCGAAAAAGCGCTGCAAACAAGCATTTTTCACGAGGGCTGAACCTGATCGTCCTTTCCAGCCGGCCGATTCAACGACAAAGGCCGTGTGCAGCAAGTTGCCGAGTTCAGAGGCACTCGGGGTGTGGACAGTGGTTCGAACGCTTCCGTACTTTTCGGCTTGCCTCCTGGCCCGCCTGAAATCGTATCGGCGCCTCGATTTCAAGGTCTCCCAAAAGGCATCCCAGGTCTTGCCCAAAGTGAGAAAAGCAGATGCTGCGGTAGAGCGTCGAACTGGAATGGCTTTCAAGTTGACCATGTTCCCAAACAAAGAGGAGTGGTTCGGGAAACACGTCAGCCTTTGCAGCACCAGCGGCCGTCGCAGCTGAAGTACATGTTTGAGCAGCTTTGTGAGCGAATCCGTATCCTGATACAACAACCCACTAGGTTCGTACAAAAAAAAGGATCCAAGAAGCTCCAAATACTCCAGACCGTTTTTCTTGCGAACAGCAAGCGGGGCGGCAGCTATGATCTCATCCTGACTGCGCAATACAACAACCCGTAGGTCCCCATCGGCATAGAAGGCGTCGGCGCAGGCCAAATACCAGGCATGCCCGAACAATGGATGCCCAAATGTTTCCGCCAGTCGGTCCCATTGATTCTTGATCGAGGCGAACTGATCCTTCTCTTGAATGACTTCGATCACAACATTATGTTTGGGGGTAAGCAAACACGCATTCTTCATAGAGAAAGTTCAGTCCTCATTTCAAACAGAGACTGACATGACGCGGAAAGGACTTGACGATTCGTACAAGTTTCCGCAGTAATTTTATCTGTTTTTCGCTCCATGGCACATAAGACAAGGCCAGAATTGCATAGGCTTTAATCAGATACTTTCTCGATTTAAGTTGTCTCCACTTCTTCAATGCTTCTTGAGCTTTGAAAGACTCACCTTGAAAGAAAAGTTCCTTTGCCATAATAAGCAGTTGCTCTGCCTTCACGGATTGGACTATTTCGCTTTGTACTTCCATAAATCCCACATCAGCGCACCAAACGCGTTCTATCATACTAAGCCGACTTTCAGCTGCAACCAATGTGGAGCAGCGGGTCAGCCTCTCATCACCGTCATGTCCGCGATTGAGCGTTGTCTCGGTATCCATGAGGCATCCCGGCCATTGACGAGCAATGCGGGCAAAAAAGTCCCAATCTTCATAGAGATAAACCCCTTCTGGAAAGCGGAAGCCGTTTTCAACGCATTCATGGCGTATCACGGCTGAGCTAGGAAGCACGTAGGGGTCCTTCAGTAGCCAGCCATAGAGGTCACCCCAGTAAAGTGAGAAGTCCTCCTCCAGAAAGTCTCCTTGAAAAACGATAGAGGAAAAGGGCTTCACGTTGGGAAATATGGTTTCCCAATCCGTGACTTTTTGGTTCCAGCCTTTGAGCCCGTCGTGCCTCACCTCTCCTCTTTCCTTCAAGACCCCAAAATCAGAGAAGAGAAAACCCACATCCTCTATCGCCTCCATGATCCTGACCTGTAGTTCTAGCTTGGATTTATGCCAGAGATCATCGGAATCGAGAAAAGCGATGTATCTGCAGTGATTCAAAGAAAGGTTCAAGCCAGTATTTCTGGCTTTTCCAGGCCCCCCTCTTTGCTGCTTGACATACTGGACCCTATCGTCATACCTGCGTACCGCGAGTTCAGTGTCGTCTGTCGAACCGTCATCAACTATAATGATAAAAAAATCTCTATATGACTGGCATAAAACACTGTCAACTGCCTGAGAGATAAAGTGAGATCGGTTATACGTTGGAACAATAACACAAAAAGTTCTAAAAAAATCTTGAGGCAGGAAAGAAGAGCATCGAATACTGTGCTTCATGATAGTTGTTTCAAATCAGATTGAACTCAACATTTTGCTCAACAATGCTTTTCAAAAACAGGGCAACTGAAACTTCTATGACAAACTATTTTCTATGAAAAACTATCTTTTTCGTCGATCGTATATCTGTTGCCCAACGTAATTTATATTCTTCTTTACCAGTGAGGAAATCAAATACAACTGCATTTTCATTCATGGCTTCATTCAATGTTTTCATCAGAAGAACAAATCCTGGGCGATATTTTGAATATGCCGGGTCACGTCCAGATTGGTAGTAATAAATTTTTTTTCCATAAAATAAACAGTATATCCCTGAAATGTAGCGAAATCCATCTTTCAAGAAATACATTCTGAGCCAATCATTCTCAAAGAACAACTGTACTATCCTTTCATGAAACTCAATGTACTCTTCTGTTCTAAATGCACGGGATCGATTCTTCCACCGTGCTCTATGTAGCTGGCGCAACACCTTCATATGTTGATACACCTCATGGTCCTGCTCAACCCTGTAAAAGGACAGGTCCAGGTCCCGAGCCGCAACTCGCATGAACTCTTTCATCTTTTTTTTGAAATTTCGGCTTTTTCCGGACAAAAACTCCTGTATATTCTCAGATAAAACCGTTATTGGAGACAAAGTGTGTTCACAGTTTTTGTATTGTATAGAATTGACGGACAGATATTCTTTAAGACTTTTCAAATTCATTGATGCAGAAGAATAATGACGTAAACTTGCCTTTTTCCATATTTTTCCATGCCACAAATTTTCTAATATCAGATTGACAACTTCCTTTTCGTGTCCCTTTTTAATTATGAAGTCCATATATTCTGATGTAACATCTCCACCCGTTCCAATAAACTCTAAAGTTTTTAACCTGAAAATGTTGCATTTTCTTTTCAAATCAATTTTTAACGGAGCTATACCAAATAAATGTCCTTCAGAACTCCTCACAGTGATGACATACAGCATTTGATTTTTTCCATATACATCCCACCATGTGTAGATCCACTCCCATGTTAAAAAAGGAGTATTTGCACTTGATTCTTGCAGAAGCGTGTTCCACTCACATTTCATTTCCTTTAACTCATTTATATCGTTAACAATATCAACACAATATGACATAAAAAATAATCTCAGACGATTGAGCCTACTTCATATTTAAAAAACCATGAATACAGCATGCAAGAATCATTTTATAGCTTTTGATTCGTATATGCATACACTATCTTCTGACGCGACACTCAAAACATTCATGAAATCATTATTGCATTGATTACCAAAAGCCCAGAATCCGGCCTAAAAACATAGGTGTCGTGCTGGTCATATCATCGTGAATATTGATGCGGGGAACTGCAAATCTATCCCTTGCGGCTGTGACCGACCCATTTCTGGTGGTAAACGCTGTCTCATACCCGGCATCCTTGACCATCTCCATGATGGCTTGGTCGTAGTCCCCGTTTGGATAGCTGAATGAACGAACCTGACGACCGATATTCTTTTCAATGATGCTTTTGGAGCTCTGAATTTCATCCTGAGCAATGGGCTTGTTTCTGGTCAGAATCTCATGGTTCACGGTGTGGGAACCGAGCTCGACCCCTTGCTGTTGCATTTCAAGCACTTCGCGCCAGCTCAAAAAGTCAGACTCTTCGTTTCGGTCGTCCAAAGGGATACCTAGAACCGAAGATAATTGGGCGATGAACCCCTCAATCTCATCCGATGTGTGCTCTTTCAGTTTTGACAGCAAGTCGGACAGCCTTTCTTCCCGCTTTTCTTCATCCACACTCTTGAGTATCGAGAGCAGATCATCTTTATGAGGCACATCACGAAGCAGGACTTCATCGATCTCATCATGTGCGGCCTCGTTGCAAAGCTCATGGACAACCTTGATCAAACGGGTTTGCCAGAACTCTCTTTTTTGATCGATGAAGCCGGCAGTCAAAAAGAGCACCATGGGTATATTGAATTGTTTCACCACCGGAAAAGCATGTGTGTAGTTGTCCTTCCAGCCGTCATCAAAAGTGATCAACACGGAACGTTTTGCAAAAGGGTCACCGTTCAACACAATGCTGGAAAACTCGCTCAGTGACAAAATATGGAAGTGTTTCCTGAGGAAATCCATCTGGCAATGAAACGTTTTCTTTTTGACAGTCATCCCATTTTGATAGTCTTTCTGAGACTCCTCGTTGTCGGAAACCCTGTGATACATGAGAACAAGGGCCTGATTTTTAAATTTCAACCTTAACAAGAGGTTGAGCACACCAGCTCTGAATAAAACAGCTGCAAGGAACATTCGAATGTTGCGTTTTAAATTTTTCATAACGCCAGCAAGCTCACATGCCTTTTCTTAGAGACAGGCACATCATGGGATGTTTTTTGCGACGAAAGGACCCACCACCTGGGTCACCTTGACCGGCAACCTTTTCCATACATTTCTCAATTTTTCATATTTTGGATTTGCTGCATCAAGGTTTGGTAAGTGATGGTTCTTATTCAACAGGTATTCCCAATACAACTGATACGGCTCAGCATACCATTTCGTCTTGTAGAAGCTTGCCCCTGAATGGGCTGTTGATCTTCCCAAATGGTATTGCCGATATCCTCGCTCACAGGCCTGGCTTATCATTTGCCAGTAAAGGTAATAATTTGTCTGCAATTTTGAATGACTCTTCAGGCAATAGGTCCACATGCCTTCAACTTCATCCTTGAACAGACCATTGAATGCTGTAGCGATTGGCTGATCATTCCAAAAAACGACATAGATATCTATACAATCTTCAAAGGCATCCAATACATTCTTAAAGAAGGATTTACGGTAAAAAGGCGTTCCCAAATCCCTCCACCCTGTGGCCTCTATTGCGTAAAAGGCATCAAGATACTCTCCTTTGCCTGCCTTTATCTCCAAATTGTTCTTTTCCGCTCTCCGAATTGCAGTTCGATGCTTTGATTTGAACCCATTCCAGAGTGTTTCCGGATCCTGTGCCAGCTGAACGGTCATGGTGACCTTGTGCTTTTTGACTGGCAGATCAAAATTGGTCTGCTTGCGATGCCGCAACTCAAGGTAATCGCCCTGAACTTCCTGCAATAACCTCCTGGCTCCATTTAGGAGACAGGTCGATGCATCCTCGTTTTCAGCGCAAATCCCCCCAATGCCCATGAAAGGCATGGAACAGAGGATCGATCCGAAAAGTCGGCTCTTGATGTGCACGATCGGCAGGACACCCTCAATGCGGCCCCCGGATTTAGCCGCTAAATAGTAGCCTTGATGACCGAAGCTTTGCTCGATCACTCCCTTCCAGCCGAAAAGGTGATAGAATGTCGACGCCGGGCTTGAACGAACGAACTCGTCCCACTCTGCTGCGTTTGAGCTTTCAATTCTTTGAACTTCCATTGATATAGACCAATACTGGCACGAAAAGCACAAGTGTCGAGGATCGGCTACAAACCGGACAAAAAAGACAAAAACTGTCCGGCAACACGTTTCCGGCCGTCCCTGTTGAGGTGTCCGCCGTCATCGGTATACTGTGGTGCCAAGGCTTCATACCGCTTGCCATGCTGCCGAAAGCTGCACTGCTTTCCATCGGGCAATTCGGCCTCTACAGCAGCGAGGTCAAACAAAAGCCCGGAGCTAGCGTACTCTTTCCTGATCAACGTATTGAATTCACATCTCTTTATGTTTTCTTCATAACCGCCGACCTTCTGGCCCATCATTTTTTTCACCGGGACCTTCAGGCCCACCTGGACTGTCCTGAGGGGCACAGTACAATGTGCAAACTTCATTTGCGGATACTCGAGCGCAAGGTTTGCCATGCTTGTTGCATAAGCATGAAAGAGCTCTTCTACATCTGTGTAAGCATTGATATCTATATAGCAGAACTTGAAAAAGGCCATATCGATGTGATTGCCAACGCCTTGTCGCACAATGTTTGAAAAGGCTTCAAGCTTTGAATAAGGAAAGGTGTTCTGACCGACTCTGGAATGGAATATCCCTGGCCTGTCAAAGATCCTACTTCCCTCAGCTTCAACAATTTCCAGATGATACTCGGAAGATTCTGCGGAAATCTCCCTGATGCCCTGTAAAATATTCTCGCCGACCGATTGATGGCCAAAATATATTTTTTGATTCAGCATCATAGGTCTTCAAATCTTTCGAACTTCATTGAAGATACGTATTTCAACATAATTCCTTTATCAATTAGAGGTGTGTGGTCATATACGGGTAGATGTCTTGCATAAAATGCAAAAGCCTTTGAGAAGCACCTTGAAAGTCATCCTGGGACACAGGAGTTGAAAACCGGACAAGAGAGGCACTCCGGTCTTGATGCCACAAATTGTTGAGGACAAGCCTGAACCTGAGTCTGATATAACTTGAACCAACGTAGTTGCCAGTCTTGTAAAAATAATAGATCAGTTGTTTATCATTGCCTGCACTTTGAATGAGTCGATTGACTTTTATCGCATGCTGCTTGTCAGCATCTTGAACTAGTATTGACTTTTCGCTTTTACTCACTGCAATGCCCCGCCCCCCCAAGCACCCCTCGGGGGCATGGAAGTCAACCTTTGTTTCAGGGTAGTGAACAACAGAAAGGAAGACCTCTTGACCCTGGATGGAGGCGTACCTTCTGTGCATGATCGCTTTTGTTTCCAGGATGTTATAGACCCTCTCCTCTAAGGGGACATCGTAACCCCACCACTGCCCCAGATGCAGAGGAATCTGGCCGATATCAGACAATCCCTTTTCCGGGCTTCGGCTTTGTTGCAGTTGGTGAAACTGTATGAAAGCCCATGTCGTCACAATCATCAGCATGACGATGGCATAGCGAGCTGTACAAGCCATGATCGAATTTTTCTTCATCATTCGAACTTGAGTGAAGCCTGTTGTCATCGCCATCTCAAGCAACGAGCCATGAACAAAAGCAGCATCAGAGCCACAAAGAACGTAAAAAGACCGCTGGCCATATGCCAGGGCGAATCAGGAGAAGCGGCATTGAGTCCAAAGAAATGCTCCAGAAATATCAATATTGGAACGCGAACAATATTGGAAATAAGGGCAACTGGAACAGCTGAAAGAAAAAGGAGTACCTTCCTTACCGCAGAGAGATCAGTGACATAGGCAAAAACCGCTCCCAGAGCCAAAAAAGCAATAAGGGATCGAAGGCCGCTGCATGGATTGCCGATAACGAGCTCTCCCGAGGGGATACTTATCAAAAACCCTTCCCGGAGAATCGGAATGCCGGCAAGCCTGGCCAATCCAGTTCCGGCTTGGGCAACAACCATTTTCATCGGGTATGCGACGATCTCGATAAAAGCCATGGGCAAGGGGAACATAAAAACCAGAAAGGCAAGGGGAAAAAAGATCACTCTGGTGATATTCTGTCCAAAAATAAAAAGACAAACCCCTAGGACCAGAAAGAGGATTGAAAACCCTGAAACCGAGAAGACATAAAAAATGCTGCCCAGCAGGTGAAGAAGCAAGGCGAATCCGACCAACACGGCCCCCCACATGCTCGGCTCAACTTTCCTATTTCTCAGCTCATCCCTTTCTCTCCAGATCAAGAATGCAGATACTACAGGAATGAGAAAACCGTGTGAATAGTTTGAATCAGCACCTGTGAAGCGTCCGTACATCCAGACGAGGGTCTCATGATAGCAGAGGATGAAGACGGCAAGTAAGGCTGCGCCGGCGATGATGTGCAGCCTCGCGTCCACGCGGCTAAGGGATGTATCGATATGCATCGGTTTTTTTCTCTTTCATCAGACTTGATCAGGTCAGTCGAACACTCAAGAAGAGCTCGCCCGCCGCTTTTTGTACAAAGACAAGCACGCTCGGGCGTCAACCTTCCCGCTGCTCCCTTTGGGAAGACTTTTCAGGAAAACAAACTCTGCCGGCACCTGATATCGTGGCAAGTGTGTTTGGCAATGGCATGACAGGTCATCATTGCCCAGCCCATGATCCTGGGGAACGCAGAGAGCAACGAGTCTGTGTCCGCTGAGACTGTCCTCGACCCCGATGACCGCAGCTTCCACCAGCTGCCGGGTCTGCATCAGGCACTCCTCCACCTCCTGGGGGTTGACCTTGTGCCCGCTGACCTTGAGCATGTTGTCCTTGCGACCGCAGAGGCATAAATAGCCGTCCTGGTCGGCATAGGCCGTGTCCCCGGTGTGATAAAAGCCGTGCCCGTCAATAGCCTTGCTGGTGGCTTCGGGTTCGTTCCAGTACCCGAGCATGATGTTCTCCCCTCTGGCCACGAGCTCGCCCCTGGTGCCGATTGCAACCTCCATGCCCGCATCATCGACAACTTTGAGCTCCACCCCGGGGATGGCCCGGCCGATGGAGCCCATTCTGGCCTCGAACTGATCCGGTTCGAGATAGCTCAACCTGGCCCCGGCCTCGGTCGCCCCGTACATAATCACAATGTCTGTGTGCCCGGGCAGGGCTGCCCGGAGGTCCTTCTTGATCTGCGTGGCCATGTGCCCCCCGGCCTGGCTGCAGTAGCGCAGGGACAGCAGCTCGTCCCGGTATCTGGCCAGGGGGGAGCGATGCAGGAGATAGGCGTATGTGGACGGAACCCCGGAAAAGCCGGTTACCTTTTCCTGAACCATCTGCTTGACCACTGTGGCGGGATAGAAAAACGTGTTGTTGATTACCACAGACCCGCCCACGGCAAAGTGGGTGTTGAGCAGGGACTTGCCCATGACGTAGAAAAAGGGCAGGACCACCATTTGAATGTCGTTTTCAGTCAGCTCCAGGTAGGAGCAGATGGACCGGACATTGGCCGTGATGTTGCCGTGGCTGAGCATGACCCCTTTGGGCTTGCCCGTTGATCCTGAGGTGAAAATGATGCTGGCCAGGTCGTCTTTACCAATATCGAGCTCGAGATTGGCAACTGGGTCCGACTGCGAATCCAGCAGGGAGTGCCACTCAAAGACCTGTGCTGATTCATCCATATCCTGCTTGGGGTTGGCGACCACAATGGTCAAGTTGTGCTGCTCTATGTGGCCCTGTTCAAAACGATCCAGATACTTGCCTGCGGTCAAAGCCAGCTTTGGCTGCACATCAGCGATCGTCCTGGAGACGTGGTCCTGGGTGGCGTCGATGCTCACCGGGACCGCGACCATCCCGGCCTTCAAGATCCCGTAGTAGCTAACCACGTACTCCAGGCTGTTGTCCATGAGCAGGAGCGCCCGCTCCCCCTGCCCCCATCTCTGGTCGTGAATCCAGCTAGCCAGGCGGTTGGCCTGGCTGTTGATCTCGGCATAGGTGTTCCTGCCCTTGCCGTGGATCAGGGCTTCCTTGTCGGGGAAGCGGGCAGCGGAGTGTTCAAGAAAATGATGGATGAGCATGGTATTGTAAAAACTAGGATGCTGGGATGCTGGGATGCTGGGATGCTGGGATGCCGGACACATGCAAAGTTAGAATGCTGGGAAGATGGGAGGCAAGACAGGATGTCAAACCGCCCGTTCGCTCCGCTCTCTCAAGGCGCAAAGGGCGCCAAGGGTGAATTCTCTGCAGCGGGGTTCACCGCTGCAGACAAGCTTGCCTCAGCCAATCGGCTGAGGTCTGACTGCACTCTCCCTCACAGTTCACTCATGTTCCCGTTGGCACAAAAAATTCTGCCCTTAATCTGGCTTCCCAGCCTCCTGGCCTCCCAGCTTCCTAGCCTTCTGTGGCTCTCTTATCTTGCCTCCCCTGAGGTGAAGCCCAGAAAGTTCCATACAGCCTGGAGCATTTCATCCATATCCTGAACATCTTGCCGGGCGTAATCGAGGACGCGCTGGTCGTCCACTTCCCAGTACCTGTGCACAGGGATATTTCGGAACCGAACCATTTTCCTCAGCTTGTTGGACAACTCGGCAGAAAGAACCCCCTTCTGCTCAAGCCGCTGAAAGCACTCGGCATAATTGGACACTGCCACCTGAAAGCGCCTGGCCAGAACATGGACGCAAATCGACCCAAGTGCTTCCTCCCTGGAGCAGAAGGTACTTGACCGCATAGATGTTACGTTCGTCTGCCCAGAAATCCGTTTCAGAAAGGCCTGCGTACTTTTGAATCTTTTCAACAGCTGACCTGACATCGGCGGCTCTGAATTTGAGCTTTTCCTGATTGAGCCTGCTGGTCACAGGACAATCTCCATGAGCGACTCCCGGGATATGTCTTCGTTGGCCACCATGTCCAAGGAACACATCTCAATCGACATGCTTAAAAGAGTATCGTCACGGCAAAATAAGAGTCGACCTTCGCTGAAAATCGAAAACTTGAATGAATTTGGGGCTCGATTGATGATCACGACATCAAAAACTTCCTTAAAGGACGACCCCAGGAGTTCAGCGTATTTATCCCCCTGGGTTCCAGCATCTTCCTGGGCTTTGCCGTGAAGGTAGAGAGCGACATCCACATCCTGGTAGGGCAAACCTGACACAAAAGACCCGAAGACATAGGCGTAGATGATCTCCGGTCTCGATTCGAGAAACGCACCTAGGTCACGAAGGAGTGTCTCTCTGGCGTGAGTGCTGAGATTTCGGTGATAGGAGTCAAAGTCTTCAGACATAGCTTTGAAAGCTGTGAGTGTTGAAAGAAAGAATGTCTAACCGCCCACTCCCCAGCACGCACTTTACCCTTGCTCAGGCTTAAATATATTCAAAAGGGACAGATTTTCAGACACATCGAGCCTTACTTTTGCCGTCAACCCGGCAAAAGTAATGTTCTGCTTTACGACCTTGGCGTCTTGGCGGTGAGAATATCTTCATCTTTTCTTGTTCTACCGCTGGCCACCCCTACGGCTAGCCAGCCACTTTGCCTTCAATAAACTTCGTCACATTGCTGATCGAGTCCAGATTCTCGGGGAGCATTTCGTCATCGTCAATGGCAATTTCAAACTCTTCCTCCAAAAAGTTGACCAACTCGAGAACGCCAGTGGAGTCGATAATGCCTTCCTCCATGAAGGAGAAGTCATCCTTGAGCCCGTTTTCTTTGCCGAAGAGGAAGTTTTCTACGATGAATTGACGTATTTTTGTCCGAAGTTCACTCATTGAATTCTCCGAAAATATTCGTTGATCAAGTAAAACTAAACCCAGGACAACTGAACCGCCCGCTCGCTGCGCTCACTCAAGGCGCAAAGGGCGCCAAGGGGAAATTCCCTGCAGCGAGGATTACCCTGCGACGAAGCTTGCCTCAGCCTCACGGCTGATAAAGAATACTCTGCCCATCGCCAAAGGCGAGTGAAGCCTTTTCCCCGGCGTCTGACCCGTCGGGGAAAATCTTATCTTTGCGTACTTGGCGCCTTGGCGGTTCAAGTATCTTGTCCTGCCTCCTAGCTGACTTCCAAGTCTTCTATAAGCTCTGGCGCGAGGTGCAAATACCTCGTGGTTGACCGCTTGGCGTCGATATCGTCATACACGAGCTGGATCTGGTCGTATTGGAGCCCCAGGGCCTCGGCCACGCTCTCTGTCGGGATGTTGTGATTCTTAGCGTATAAGCAGAGATCCATCTGCTCAAAGGGCAGGGAAAAGTAGAACTCGTCCTGCCCCTGGGGCAGGGAGTAAGTATCTGTGGTCGGCGGCCTTTTTGAGACCTCCTCCGGGACGCCGAGGTAGTCAGCCAGCTGGTAGACCTGAGTTTTGTAGAGATGGGCGATGGGTTTGACGTCGGCCGCCCCGTCCCCGAGCTTGACAAAGAACCCCTGGTCGAACTCCAAGCGGTTGGGGGTGCCGGCCACGGCATAGTTGAGCCGGTCCGCATGATAGTACTCCAGCATCTTCCTGGTCCGCTGCTTGAAGTTCGTGGCGGCCACGACCTCCAGGTAGGCCTTTAAGGGGAGGCGTTTGCTGATTTCTTGCCCCTCCGGGTCCTGAGCCACGATGGAAAAGACGTTGTAGGCTTTTTTTTCAAACACATTGGTGATCACGATCTTGGATTTCCAGCCCTGTCCATATTCCGGGATGACCTTTCTGACCCCCTCGTCATAGCGGCGGTAGAAGCCCACAGCCTCAAGGATGGAGGAGATGTTTTCCAGGACATAGGAAATCTGATATGTCTCGGCCACAGTCTGGCCCAGGGACTGAGACTCCTCTGCCGAGTGCTTCTCCGGCATGAGCAGGGCCAGGACCTTTGTGGGCCCAAGGGCTCTGGCAGCCAGGGCTGCGGTCACGCTGCTGTCGATCCCGCCGGAAAGGCCCACGACCAGGCCGCGTCGATGGAGCTTCTTTGCCAAAATCTCCCTCAGCTGGGCGCAGATCCGGTCTGTCTCCCTGGCTGGGTCGATGTGGAGGACGTCTTTTGAGAATGGCTCTGCTTGGACTGTCATCTGTTTCCTCGAGTTGGGAAAGAAATTTTGCCACCCGCTTCGCTCGACCCACACGGACACACACAGACACTGATCACTTTTCTTTCGCCGCTCGACACTGATCGGCGAAAGCCTGTCACGCCCTCACGGGCGATGGGGATCAGCATCCGCTCGCAGAGCGGAAGGCTGCTTTTGGCTGGCCACGTCGGACAGCCAGAAATAAACCTTCTTCGTCTGCCTTATCGTCTGTGTGCGTCTGTGGCCAATTATCCAGAATCTTTTCTGCCACCCGCTTCGCTCGACACACACAGACTCACACCGACATTTCCCCCTGCCCGACCTGGTCAGGGGGAAGAGTGCTCGCCCTCACGGGCGATGAGATCTGCATCCGCTCGCAGAGCGGGAGGCGCTTTTGGCTGTCCCGAGCCTGTCCCTTTGACCGAAAGGGATCGGACAGCCAGAAATAAACCCTCTTCGTCTGCCTTATCGTCTGTGTGCGTCTGTGGCTAATAATCAAGATTTTTTCTGCCCCCCCCGCTTCAGCTCGACATACACCGACACTAAAATCCAATTTTTCGAGGACCTTTCTCATCTTGAAACAAGAGCTCTTTGATAGCCTCAAAAACTATCTCAAATTGCTCATCATATTTTTTCTCCAAGTCCTCGATCCGCTTTCGCAGCTCTTCGTGCCCCGCAATCATCTCCCTCATTTTATTAAATGTCCGCATGATTTGGACATTCACCTGAATGGCCCGGTCGCTTCTCAAAACACTTGAGAGCATAGCCACTCCCTGCTCTGTAAAGGCCATTGGTGGATACCGTGTACCGCCCCAACTTGAGGTCACAAGTTGTGACCTCAAGTTTTGGAACTCCTGTTTGGTCAGTTCAAACATGAAGTCCTCGGGGAAACGTTCAATATTTCGCCTGACCGCCTGTTTCAAAGCTTTTGTTTCAACCCCATACAAGCCAGCGAGGTCACGGTCCAGCATGACTTTTACACCGCGAACCAGGTGTATTTGGGAGGATATTGTTTCAACAGGAATCATCTCGGTCATAATCAAGAATCTTTATTCTACCACCCGCTCGCGGACTCGCTCGACACACACAGACTCACACCGACACTGATCAATTTTCTTTCGCCGCTCGACCCCGTTTGGGGCAACGGGGCAGGCTTGATCGGCGAAAGCCTGTCACGCCCTCACGGGCGATGGGGATCAGCATCCGCTCGCAGAGCGGAAGGCTGCTTTTGGCTGGCCACGTCGGACAGCCAAAAATAACCCCTCTTCGTCTGCCTTATCGTCTGTGTGCGTCTGTGGCCAATAAATCCGAACTCTTTTCTGCCACCCGCTTCGCTCGACACACTCAGACTCACACCGACACTGACCCTCTTTTCTTTCGCCGCTCGACCCCGTTTGGGGCAACGGGGCAGGCTTGATCGGTGAAAGCCTGTCACGCCCTTACGGGCGATGGTGATATTTACAACATGAACCTTTTGATTTCAGCTTTCGGGTATGTAAAGTTGACCAGCAAGCCTACTGAAAATCCTGTTGCTTTCAAATAATTCAAAATTTGTGCTTCATGAACTTTTGCCAGACTTTCTACACATTTGATTTCTACAATGACCCGATCCTCTACAACCAGATCAGCAAAATACTCCCCAACAATTTCATTTTTATAATAAATGTTAATCGGTACTTGATTTGCCGCCTTCAGGCTCTTTCTTTTGAGTTCAACGATCAAGGCATTTTCATATACCTTTTCTAAAAAACCGTGCCCAAGCTCTCTATTGACCTCATAAATTGCACCGTTTACAGCATATGTGATTTCATTGATTTCCATCGGACCTCATATATCCGCTCACAGAGCGGGAGGCGCTTTTGGCTGGGCACTGTCGCTCAGCAAAATCCCCCCTCTTCGTCTGCCTTTCCGTCTGTGTGGATCTGTGGCCAATAAATCCAAACTCTTTTCTGCCACCCGCTTCGCTCGACACACACAGACTCACACCGACGCTGACCCTCTTTTCTTTCGCCGCTCGACACTGATCGGCGAAAGCCTGTCACGCCCTCACGGGCGATAAAGTTCTGCTTCCGCTCGCAGAGCGGGAGGCGATTTTTGCTGGGCACTGTCGCCCAGCAAAATCCCCTCTCTTCGTCTGCCTTATCGTCTGTGTGCGTCTGTGGCTAATAACTCTTTGCACTTCTTTCAGTTGCGAGCTGGCTCCAACGTTCGCTCCACCCGATGGACCTTGATGTCATCACGGGGAACGGAGCGCTCGGCCGGGCTGTTCTGGATGAACTGGTGATCCAAAAGCTGGGTGGAGAGGATGCCCACCACAGCCATGTTCTCCCGCTCGCTGGTCAGGTTGGCCTGCTGCTTGCGGCACTTGTCCACCAGGCGGCTGACCTTGCCCGGATCGAAGGTGCCGCTTTTGCGAATGGCTTCTTCGGACAGCAGCTCATCCACATAATCAGGGGCTCCGTCGCCGAAGAAGCAGCTGCTGATCGGAGCCCTATACGGCTGCTTGGCCCGGGTGATGAGCTCATCCGGGAGAAGGCCTTTGGCCGCCTTCTTGAGAATGAACTTTTCCTTTAAACCGTTGAGCCGGTACCTGGGCGGCACCCTGGCGGCAAACTCCACCACCCTGTGGTCCAGAAAGGGGTAGCGGCCTTCCACCGAGTTGGCCATGGCCATCCGATCCCCCTGGGAGGAGAGCAGGTAGTTGGACAGAAAAAGGGAAATTTCTAGGTACTGGGCCCTGGACAGGCTGGACAGGTCCATGAAGCCTTGGGGCAGCTGCCCGGCAATCCGGCCCACAAAGGCATCCAGGCCGCTTGAGCATTGAGAAACCTGCTCTGAAAAAAAAGAGCTCAACTGCGAGGTGTTGGACCACCTCAGAAGATGGGAGTAGACCGGATTGTTCGTATCGGTAAGGCCCCGCTTGAAGAAGACCTTCGTGAAGTGCGCGGCCCGCTCGTTCTCCTGATTGAAAATATACGGATAGAGCCTCTTTAAAAGCCCGGGCCGGATCTGGGACTCGGGATTCCTGGCCCAGAAGCGCCTGATGCGGTCCTCCTTGAAGATATTGTATCCGGCGAACATCTCATCCGCTCCCTCCCCGGTAAGGACCACCTTAAAGCCGTTGTCCCTGACCAGTCCCGACAGCATCTGCAAAGGGGCCGGCGCAGTCCTGAGGATCGGGGTTTCCGTGTGCCAGACCACATCAGGAAAGATTTCTCCAATGTCGTTTGCAGTGCAACAAATTGACTCGTGCCGGATGCCCAATCTGGACAGGGCCTGCTGTTGATAGGGTGTTTCATCGAACGTGGCATCTGAAAAGCAGACCGAAAATGTGCGCAGCTCATTATTGAAGTTTGTGCACACCAGGGAGCTGATAAAGGTGGAGTCAATGCCCCCGCTCAGGTAAGCCCCGACTGGCACGTCAGCCCGGAGCCGGATCCTGGCGGCGTCAGTCAAAAGCTCTGTGAACTCCCCCACCCAGTCTTCGAGAATTCTGTCCGACTCTGCCAGAGCCAGGCCCGGCTCGAGAAAAGGTACCTGCCAGTAGGCATGCTTGGAGAGCCCGGACTGGTCAAAGGTAGCCACATGGGCCGGGGGAAGCTGGCTGACCCCCTCAAACGGGGTGGTCTCGCCTTCAGGACTCCAGCAGGTAAAGACATCGGACAGGGTCTGCAGGTCCAGGCGGCGATGAAGCGAAGGATCGGCAAACAGGGCCTTGATCTCCGAGGCAAAGGCAAGGCGCCCCCCCTGAACCGTGTAGAACAGCGGCCTGATCCCCATCCTATCCCGGCCCAGGCAGACCCGTTGCCGGCTTGCATCCCAGATGGCGAAGGCGAACTGCCCGTTGAGCTCACTCACCAGGTCCGGACCAAGGTCTTCGTACAGATGGACCAGGACCTCGGTATCCGATGTGGTGGAGAACTTGTGCCCCTTGGAAATGAGCCTGGATCGAAGCTCCGGGTAGTTGAAGATCTCGCCATTGAAGACCACCCAGACGGTGCGGTCCTCGTTGCACATCGGCTGATCCCCCCCTTCGAGGTCGATGATGGACAGCCTGGCCTGTGCCAGGCCGGTGGCCCCGCCCAGGAGCATGCCGGCCGCGTCCGGGCCGCGGTGGCCCAGGAGGCCGACCATGTCCCGGAGGAGACGCTCCTTGTCCTCATGGGAGGTGAAGTTGATGATGCCTGCGATGCCGCACATATTTTTAGCTGTTGAGTTGCTGAGAAAGATAGCTGATAAGGTGGTGAGAAAGATAGCACTAGAGGTGCTGAGCCATTTAGGTGATGAGGTGCTGAGTCTTGCTCAAAAACTTAAGAACGTAATCATTCAATACCTAGTAAAAGCTTAGCAGCTCAATCAACTCAGCACCTCAACACCTACCTCCAGACACGCTCCGCCCCTTTCAGGGACACGGCTTTTTTAAAAAACCGGTGCCCATGCGGATAGAGAAGAGTTTAGGTCAGGACGTCAAACCGCCGACAGCAACTAGATGAGATTTGCAAGTATCATGCACAGATTGGGTGATTCGTTGACTGGTTAATTATTATCAGGCAAAGGGCATAGCACGTGAGCGATGATTGTTTTGCCTCGATCAGCGTCGAGCGAGGCAAAGAGATTAAACGTCTGCCCTGCCGTCTGCCTCATCGTCAAGTGAGTCTTCGAACAGCCTGCCCGGCATTCACATTTCTGGCTCCTGTGAACAAGCTGAACCTCAAAGTGAGCGGCGGGCAGAGCCATGAAAAATATTAAATGAAATCTTATTCATATCAATTGGTGCACATTCGTGGGAAGAAAAAGAGCCTTTGTCCAACCCACTTACCGCGATCTAAGGAGAAGCTTTGTTCATCTTCTCATCTCTGATGGAGCGGTACCGCTCCATCAATGGGTTCGACCATATCGGCTTCAAGGTCCACGGCTACAGCCTGGAAGATGCCTGTCACGTTGACCACCAGGCGAAAACCGGACTTTTTGCGCTCCACCACCCCTACAAGTCCCTGCATGGGCCCCTGAATGACCCGCACCCACTGCCCCTGGCTTACATAATCGTAAGGGTAGACCTTCTCTTCCATAACCAAGGCCGTTTGCAGGTTAATCAGTTCCCGGACCAGCCTGCTTTGATCCTGGACCTCAATCATACGGGCGATGAGGTTGGAGCGCAGGGCGAAGTGACGTTCCTGGTCAGTAACCTTGACAAAGACATAGTTGCCAAAGGCCGGGACGTAGCTGAAGCGGGCCCGCCGCTGCCCTGGCTGTCGCTTTTTGAGGAGAGGCAAATAGTAGGCTATGTTGTGTGCTACTAAAAACTGGGCTAACTTCTTCTCCCTGCGGCTTTTGGTGTGGGCCACCCGCCATGTGGCACCAGAAGAATGAGAATGCAGGGCATCTGCTGGGAAGAGCTGATCCGGGAGGTGATCAATGCTTTCTGTCATGGGTAACTTTTCGGGTTGATTCGGTGCTTTGGGTGAATGGCCTACTCTTTCTGCTATGGATAGTTGTCTTACCTGCAGGGTATTACGTCCTTGAAAACGTCGTTGCTCATCGTGTGAAATGATTTGCATTTATGCTCTCTTCTCTGCGTCTATGCGGCTCTAGCGAAGACGGTATG
Organism: uncultured Desulfohalobiaceae bacterium; assembly: GCA_964619345.1. Classification (GTDB taxonomy): domain Bacteria; phylum Desulfobacterota; class Desulfovibrionia; order Desulfovibrionales; family Desulfothermaceae; genus Desulfovermiculus. The sequence goes on along the minus strand of CAZUER010000032.1, from coordinate 12,220 downwards.
AGATAAGGATTTTTCCTCTCGCCCCCTTCGCTTTGCCCACTTGAGACGTGAAGCACGAAGATGATGCCAGAGAGAGCTTTCAAAGTAAATTGAACTGCACGAAGAATTCTTCCGGAGTGAGGGCTTGAACTGAAGACTCTCTGAAATCTTAAGCAATCCTGGTGACGATACATCAACACCTTGGGGTATGAGGCCGATGATTTTTCAAATCTTCGAATACAGAGGTCCATTCATGGATTGTTGAAGGATTTAAGATGAGCGATCAATAAGCTCTGTAAGACTGACCCCATGTTTCTTCGCATATTCCTTGGCAAAGCTTATTACTTGTGTTGGCAACCGAAAAATAAGCTTACTCTTCTCCATAACCGTCCTCCAAATGCAGGTATGCGTTGGTTGTTCTCACTCTGAACCTGGCTTGAAAAGGATTGCACACTGACGGAACATGAATACCTATGGTGTGAAATAATTTGCATACCATAGCTTATCTCTTCTCAGCGTATCTGTGCCTCACGCGAAGCCGACAGGCGGAGCGGGCGGAAGATAATGCTTATTCTCTCTCTAGCTAAAGGCCCAGGTAATCTGAACAGGACACAAAACGGCAATCAGACATCCTCTGGATTAGCCTCTCCAGTTTTGCCTCGGTCTTTTTCAAATTCACATAATGCCGAAAACCGAACTGCCAGGATACTTCTTTGACTCGGGGCTGATCAGGATCGAACTCCCAAGGGTGCAAATAGAGGACATAGGTACCGTCTGTGTGCACTATCTTGCGCACTCCCAAGATAAAGAGGGAAGCAGGAATGAGCCGAAAATATCCACCACCCCCCCAGGGAACGACCTTTTTCCCCAGGCCAAGATTGCTGATCGGTATCTCCCAAAAGCCATTACAGACTTGAATGGCGATGCCATCTTTAGACACGGCCTTCTGCAAATCCATCTGCCCATACCTGGGATGCATGGCAAAGGAGTTATAACTGGAATCATAGGTGTATCCGGCTTTGTGGATCCGTTTTAATATAGCCTCGCTTATTGAAAAGCAGGGGGCCCGGTAACCCTTGACCTCTCCACCAATCAAGTCTTCCAGAAGGGCTTTGCTTTGAATCAGATCCTGCTCCAGGTTATCTGAGTCCATGTCTGTACACAGGAAGTGAGAATCCCCGTGGGAGGCCACCTCATGCCCCCGGGCCTGGATTTCCCTGATCAGATGCGGACACCGCCTGGCGATCCAGCCCAGGATGAAGAAAGTAGAAGAAATGCTGGAATACTGGGATGCTGGTATGCTGGAATTATGAGTAGAGATGCTGGAATTCTGGGATGCTTGCCCTGTTGAACTGGGGGCCCCTTTGGGGTGTTCAACCGGGGCTGGTATGCTGGAAGATCGGGAAGAGAAAGAAAGGGAAATGGAATCCAGAAGATCCAGGATGCGATGGGTGCTCTTCTCCACCCGCAGCTCACGTTCAGACCAAGTAGACGGCGGATTCCAGGCGCGCAAGTTTTCGACCTGGAACCAGTCTTCAACGTCAAAGGTCAGGAGGATGAAGCGGTTGGACATGGGCGAGCTGTCACATGAGTTTATGGGTTGATTGGTGTTTCAGAACTATATTTGGGAATTAGAATTTGTTTCGGATTTCGAATGTATTATCTCAGTCCCTCAGTCACCCCGTCCCTCAGTCGCTTAGCCCCCAGCCACTTAGTCCCTCCATCTTTTCACCGTTTGCTTAAAACCTGTACCCTTGTGGTCGATACGTTATGCTCAGAATGGCGCTATTTTCGGTGTACTCGTCAAAATATATATCGGAAGTTACGACTTCATGCTTTCCTTCCAGGTCCAGAGTAAGCCGAGGCATGAGCTGATACTCCAGTCCAGCTGTCACAGCCCAAAGCTGCTCCCACTCCTGGAAATCACTCTCTGAAGCCGTTACCGCTTCATTGTCTTGGTAATCGTAATACCTGTATTCTGCCGAAGCCCTGGCTTCAAGATGACGGGTCATTGCATAGGTTCCGGCCAAATTACCACCGTAAAACAAGGTCAGCCCCCTGCTGTCCGAGCCAACGGAAGCCTGCTCATAACCGCTGGTAACCCGGGCCCCAAAGGTCCACCGTCTCCCTTCCCAATGCATATCAATCTCTGAGTTGAGAACAAAACCCTCGTTATTATCCGTATCTGTAAAATTATCTTCCGACTCCTCAAAGTCCTGGATGAAATATCCCACACCAACACTGGCTGTCCCCCACTCGGCAAACCTGTATTCCGCCCCTACAGAAGGGGAGTAGACCTGGTAGTCCACCTCATCCCCATCATAATTGACATAGGTATGTCGGTAGCCTGCAAACACACTTAAGAAGCGGGTCATAATTCGACTCACCTGCATCCGGCCATCCCATTCATCAAAGGAATCCGATTCCGAATCAAAATCGTTTTCGTCATCATTTGAATAATCGGTCCTGGTATAACCCAGGGCCATGAGAAGGTCTGTTCTTTCTGCGATCCGATAAGTGAGTCCTGTTTCAGGGCTATGCTCTTCTCCATCCTCAGCTCCCAGGTTGTCGTCTTCATAATACCTGTATCGATGCTGGAGATACCACACGTTGTGAGGCCCAAATTGATGCTCCACCCGACCTTGGGCAGTATTTACAATTCGATCTTCCCTTCCTCGCTGCTGGGTAAAGTCTACAAAATCCGAGTCGGGTTCATACCCATACCGGTCAAGATTTCCGCCCCTGTCTATAGGTTCGTCGGTAAGTAAGAAGTCATTAGCAAGGGATATACTGGTATTTTGCGAGGCCTCTTTCTGATAATCGAAACTCACGTTATGCCGGACACCATTGAATTCATCATAGGTATTGTAGATTGTGATTCCAGGTTCATAAGACAATGTTGTTAAGCTGATTGGACCTTCAGCCTGAAATTCAATACCTGGACTGATCACTGTAATCCATTCAGTCTTCTCTGAATCAGGAGTCAAGAAAAGGTTGTCCGTCAATTCTTGGCTGACCGTGAAAGTTGGTTGCAAAGAGTACGACAGTCCCGCCTGGCTTTCCTGGATGGAAGCAGCAATGAAGAGAGCCATAAACAAGCAAAGTGCCATACACAGCCTCATGACGGGCATCCTCCTGTTTGATATTTACCTGACAACAATCGTGTCGTTGTCTTGGAGCAGTATATTTTGTTCCGGAGCTTTACCGGAAATGATTTTTTTATAGTCGACCTCTATGCGTTTTTCCTCTTTTCCCTCTCTTCTCAAAATGAGAATGTCATCTTTGTCCGCCCACTCGGTGAAGCCTCCGGTTAAAGCCAAGGCCTGGATCACAGTCAAACTCTCGGTCAGGTCATACACCCCTATCCCCTGCACTTCGCCAATGACGAAGAATTGCGGCACCTGCACTTCCTGGACAATGACAGTGACCACAGGACTTTCGATATATTTTGACAAGATCTTGCTAATGGTGGATTTCAGTTCCAGAGGGGTCTTGCCTTCAGCCTGAACATCATCCACCAAAGGCAGGGAAATTTTGCCGTCTTTACGGACCGAGACCGCCCGGGTCAAGGCCTCCTCTCCCCAGACATGAATCTCCAGCACATCACCCTGGCCGATATGATAGGTTTTTCCTTCCTGTGAAAAGCTTAATACTGGACACAAGATCACGGCCACCAAAACAAAAGCATTGATAATGAGCATCATTCTTTTCAAGGTAAGCACTGCTCTCCCCTCCTCCTGCCAAGATTTTTTCAAATGTCAGGACTACCTGGCTCCTTCACCAAAAAGAACGGTCTTGATCGTCTTCAGGACAATGTAAATGTCAAAAAATATAGAAAGGTTCTTGATATAAAAAAGATCGTACTCAAGTTTGTTCAGGGCGTCTTCTTCAGAAGCCCCGTACGGGTAGTTGACCTGGGCCCACCCGGTGATTCCGGGTTTAACGGTATGTCTTTCTCCATAATAAGGAATCTTTTCCTTGAGTTTATCAACAAATTCGGGTCTTTCTGGTCTAGGTCCCACAAAGCTCATTTCCCCTATCAGCACATTCCAAAACTGGGGCAGCTCATCCAAACGAAGCTTTCGGCATACAGCTCCCACGGGAGTTATCCTAGGATCATTCTCCTGAGCCCAGACAGCTCCACTTTCAGATTCGGCATCCTGGCGCATGGTTCGAAATTTTAGGACCTTGAAATTGCGCTCCATCTGCCCCACCCGGGTTTGGCGGAAAAAGACCGGGCCTGGTGAGGTGGCCTTGATCAGCACAGCTACTGCCACCTGCAAGAGGCCGCTGAGTACAATTCCCAGCAAAGAAAACACAATATCCAAGATCCGTTTACTGAAAAAAGTTATTCTATGCCTGCGAAACCCGTCGGAAAAAACCAGCCAACTGGGTGGGGTATTACTTGCCAGAATTTTGCCGCTCATCAACTCGTAAAAGGCAAATCCCTCCAGAACCTTGATTCCCTGCATCTTGCAATTAAGTAAGGCCTGAACCGGGGACTTTCCCCGTCGCTCTTCAAGGGCAACCACAATCTTTCGGATTCCATTATGCAGGGCATATTCACAAAGCTGATCATAATCGTTTTTATTTTCAGCTCCAAGCTCCTGAGCCAGACCATTACCGCCGGGATTGGAAAACACAGCACTGATGGTATATCCTGAATCCAAATTCGACTTGATTTCCTTGCCGATCAACCGGGCCAGATTACCTTCCCCTACCAAGAGGATTTTTTCGTTCCACAGGCTCTTTTGAGCAATCTCTTGGTAAATCAACCGCCAGGAAACCAAAAAGAGCATCATCAGAAAAATACCGATAATGAAAATGCCCTGCTCCAGGATCAGGTAAGGAAACATATAGTACACCCCGGCCAGGACCAAGCAGGCTGCCCCAATAGCCTGAATTATGCGCACACTGATCTCAAATATCCTGTTTTTGTGCTTGAAATCGTACAGATCGTGGTAATACAGGCTGAGCTGAATAACCAGGGTGATTATTAAAATCCGCAACCAGATACTGGCCTGTTCCGGTTCTTGGGGAATACATCCAGCATGCAGTAAACACAAAACAATCCAAATGCTGAAGAATATCAGCCCTCCTTCTCCTAAAAAGAAGATCAAGCTCCTGATGGGGTAGTATTTATTGAAAAGCTTGATCATAAACATCCTCGGAACGGAACAGTTAAAAGTACGAAGGTAAAAGGTTCGAAAGTACGAAAGTAAAAAGTAGGAAATCTAAAAGAGAAAAATGAAATAAAGAAAGAAAAGCTATAAACTATCGATACAAATTTCTTTTCAAAATTTCCTTTCTTACCATTAACCTTTTACATTCCATCTTTTTACTTGTCATTTGGATTTCTTTTACTTCTAACTTTCGTGCTTTTTACTTTTTACCTCTTCCCCTCTCTCTTTTTTCCCATAGCCATACCCATATCCATATCCATATCCATTCTTCTGGTATTTTTTATGGGAGTGGTGTTCATAGCCGTTGAAAATAATCCCTTTGAACGTGTCTTGCTTGAAACGTTCTATGGTGTTTTGGACTGCCTCACGGGGTGTATGACCCCGATAAACCAGCAAAAAGATGCCATCCACCTCGTTGGCCACAACCATGGTCTCTGGAGCAAGTTGAACCGGTGAGCTGTCAAAAATGACCAGCCGATCCGCATAGCGGTCACGGACCTCGGCGATAAAATGTTTCATGCGCTCTGAAGACAGAACCTCAGCCGGATTTTTTGCCTCAAGTCCTGCGGGCAGTATGGTCAGTTTGTGAATGCCCGTCTTACACAAAAGATTGGGCAAGGGCTCACCCTGCGCTAAATGAGTGCTCAACCCTTTATCTTTGTTTTGAAGGCCGAATATTTTGTGCAACCTGGGATTGCGCAAGTCCGCATCCACTAAAAGGACATGCTCCTCCAGACCCTGAGCTATGGTCACAGCCAGATTACAGGCGGTAAATGTTTTGCCTTCGCCCTGCAAGGAGCTGGTGACAAGCACTGTTTTGGTCACTTCCCCTTCTGTTGGTCGGGTAATCAAGGCCCGCAGGTATCTGAACTGCTCAGCAGCTGCAGAGCCGGGCCTGCCCAGGACCACCAATTCATCAGATATGTCCAGGTCCAAAGCCACATCTTCAATCGCTACACTGCCCTGGTCCTGGCCTTGGGCCTGCTCCGCCTTTTGCAAGGCCTCAAATATCTTGCTCATATCTTCTCCGTTCAAGGAAGAAAGTAAGAAGTAAAAAGTTAAAGGTACTAAGGTTAAAAGTAAGAAAAAAATAATGAGAAAAGATATTTTTATATTCACATTTTAAATTTCAACTTCACACTTTGAACAATCCTCGATCTTACCTTTTACTTTTCACCTTTTACTTTCGCATTTCTTAAGTCTTCCTCCGCTTCTTCTTCTCCCTATGTACAAAAGGCAGACTGACAACTGTCTTAACATGCAATTGTTCCTCAAGCTCCCGGGGGGTATAGAAGGCTGGATCCAGACTCTCCCGCAGATAGGCCAAGCCTCCGCCCAGGCCAAGGCCCAGGGCCAGGGCCATAAACATAACCTTGTTCATATCCGGCTTAAAGGGTTTGTCCGGAGCAATGGCCGGATCCACAACCCGAAATTGCTCTCCCTGCTGGCGGCGTTCCATCTGTTCGGCCATTTCTGCATCCAGTTTACGACGCAACACTTCCTGGAAACGATCGTTGACCGCTGCATAATCCCGTTCCAAGTTCCGCAGTTCCAGTTCCACTTCAGAAGTCTGCTCTATGCGTTGTTCATACTCACTGATCTGCTTTTTCAAGCTATGCATCTTTTTCTGATGATCTTCCAGGCGCATCTGTAACTGTTGAATCTCCACATCTTCTTGGGAGATTCTGTTCAAAGGATCGGCCTCCGATTCTTGTCCTTGACTGGGCATACCCCCCTGCTCCTCCATTTGACTTATCCTCCGTTGCAAACGCTGCACATCCGGGTGCTGATCCTTATATTTGGTTCGCATCTCCTTCAACCTTTCCCGGAGTTCAGCCAAGCTTTGCTGGCCGGAATCGTCGTCATCTTGGCCCGCTGATCCGGCAAGGAACCCCTGGGGCTGTATCTGGGCCTGCTGCTCTATCAGCCACTTCTGCTGCCTGATCTGCTCAGCCCGGTCCTCGGTCCGGCTCAACTCCTCTTTGAGCTGGCTGAGGATATTCAGATTGGAATCCAATTGCTCGGGCAGCCGCCCCATATTTCGGCGCTTGAACTCCTCCAGCCGGTTTTCCCTCTCCTGCAACTCCCGGCGCAAACGCTGAACCTCGGCAGACAAAAACCGGGTGGTGCCCATGGCCATCTCTTCCCGAACCCGGAGATTGCGGTCGATGAATTGGGAAGCAAGGGCATTGGTCACCTGGGCCGCCTCCTGGGGATCGCCCCACTCAAAGGATATCTCAAAGGCCTGATTCCTGGCCCGGAGATTGACATTGATCTTGCCCCGCACATTCCCCACCAGCTGCTGCATGGAGGGCTCTTTTCCATTTTCATTCTGATTCGCAGAAGCTTCCAAAAAGCCCATATGTGTGAGGACCTTTTTTTTGATCTTCTCAGTCAAGCCAGGTTCTTGGTCATCTTGCCGGGGAAAAAGATCGAAGCGCTGAATAATATCTTCCAGATTGGTTCTGCTATGCACCTGCTGAGAGATAGTCCGTAGCCTGCTTTCCAAGTCTTCAGTCACCGTGTTGGGCACGAACTCGGATGGAACTCTCTGGGATTCGACCAGTATAAGAGTGGAGGACCGGTATACCTTGGGGGTTTGATAAAAATAGAATCCTCCGGCGGCCAAAGCCAGAAAAAAGGGAATAATTATCCACCACTTCCGCCTCTGGGCTATATCCAGGTATGGAGCGAGTTCAACCTTAGGGATGTTCACCATAATTTATAATCCATAACTTTTTATTTTATTCAGCAAAGATTTGTAACTGATATCCAGGATCTGAGCTGTCTTTTTCTTCTGGCCCCCGGTCTGTTCCAGGACCTTGGAGATAAGCACGGCCTCTATTCTGCTGGCAGTGTTATCCACGATTTGGGGTAAGGACATCTTATGTAAGGATAATTTCTGGTTCAGGTCCTGGCTTATCCCTGGAATTTTTCCTGCAAAAGCCGGTCCATGATTTGCACCAACCGGGTTTATATCTATTTTGCTGCTTAGCTCCTCCCGGGCCATCTCCTCGTTTTCCAAGGCCACCAGACTTTTTATGCTGCTTTCCAGTTCCCGCACATTCCCGGGCCAGTCATAGGCCAGAAGTAAATTCCAAAACCCGTCCGACAGATGGGGCACCTCCTGTTTATCATACAGCCTGCTGTACTTGTCCAGAAAATGGTGGACCAACACCGGCATATCCTCTTTGCGATTCTTAAGCGTTGGCACTTCTAAACGGACCACAGCCAGTCTGTAATAAAGGTCTTTGCGAAAAGCACCCTGCTGAATAGCCCCTTTCAAATCCGCGTTGGTGGCCGCCACCACCCTGGATTTGATTTGGACGCTGTCCACCCCGCCAATGGGGCAGAACTCCTTTTCCTGGAGTACCTGCAAAAGTTTGGCCTGCATAGAGGTGGACATCTCGGAAATATCATCTAAAAAAATGGTTCCTTCCTGGGCCAGTTCGAATCTGCCGGACTTGTCGGCCCAGGCCCCGGTAAAAGCACCTCTTCTGTATCCAAAAAGTTCGCTTTCCATTAAATAGGTAGGAAGATTGGCGCAATTAATCGTCAAAAACTGATGCCCTGACCGGGGTGAATTGTTGTGCAGAGTCTGGGCCACCACCCCCTTCCCTGTGCCGGTGGCCCCACAGACCAGGACTTCCACATCATACTGGCTTATGCGAATTATATTTTGCCGCAACAGACGAATGGCCCGGCTGTTGCCGACTAAAAATGGTTCTGCCGGGACCTGCTGCAATGAACTGCAATATTCATGTTTATTCCTGCACCACTGGTACACACAATGCACGAAATCAGAACTATTGATAGGTCTGGGAAAATATACAGTTTTAGAGTCAGAGGCAGGGGGCGAAGGTAGGGTTGGGCTATGGCTGATCCAAATTATTTGGTCCCAGGACCGGATTTGCATGAATGGCTCTATTTCTTCCCTATCAGAGCTTTGATATACTACCAACAAGCTTGGTTCATGTTCAGCATCAGTCCAGCTTTCAGGTCCTAACACATAGTGCACATCCAGCACCGGATCAACCGGTATCTGCTGAACCAGACTTTTTAAATATCGTGCATAGCCAAGGTCACTGGATTTTATAAAGACCTTGCACATTGCTGGCCCTTCTTTTCTGATTTTGGATGTTATTTGTTGATAAATTAAGAGAATAGTATGCCATTTCCGTGCCAGTAGGGGGTGGGGACTGAACGACTGAGCGACTATTTTCGGAAATTTTTTTTTGGTCTTTTTATTGCATGTTAGCTCAAGATTCTGGATGATGGCCAGGACACACAACAATCCGCATGGACAGATAATCTGGACCCAGTCAAAAGTATATTCAACTTTGAACCGTAAACCTGGAGCCTTGAACCCGTAAAATGTAATAAGGATAGACAATCGCGAGGCAAAAATGCCATTTTTCAACTTAATTATTTTAAATATTTACAGATAGATACCTGGAGGGGAAGCATGCTCAAAAGCACATTCAACACTGGGGTCAGGCAGACCATCCTCTTCTTTTCATTCATCTTGCTCCTCGCTTCAGTGGCCTGCAGCAGCAGTGAAGATAAGTTCGCCAAACACCTGGAACGGGCAAAGCAAAGCCTAAAACAGGGATCGCTGAAAGTAGCGGAAATCGAACTGCGCAATGCTTTGCAGATAAATCCGGATCATGTCCAAGCCAACTTCCTTCTGGCCGAAACCATGATGCAGCAGGAAGAGCCAGGCCAAGCTTTTCAATTCTACCAGCGAACCATAAACGCCGATCCGGAACATATTCAAGCCAGGCTGCGCAAGGCGGTCATCCTGTCTTTAAGCAACAGACAGGAGCAGGCTCTGGACATGAGTCAATCTATTCTGGATCTGGACCCTGACAATGTGGAGGCCTTGCTGATCAATGCCAGGCTGCGGGCTGAGAAAGGCGAACTGGAACCGGCCTTGGAGCAAACCCAAAAAGCCATTGAGCTGGCACCGGACAACCTGCAAGCCAGAATTTTCTTGAGTCGTTTGCACATGGCGGAGGGTGATCTGCAAAAAGCTGAACAGACCCTCGTTCAGACTCTGGCCTTGGAAAAGGACACCTCCCAAGCTGGATACCATCTGGCCAGCCTCTATGCCCGTCAGAACAAAATTCAGGAGGCTGAAAAGGCCCTTTTGGATACTGTACAGGAACAACCGGATCAAGCCAGTCATAAAGTCACTCTAGGCCGCTTTTACCAGCAGACAGATCAGCCGGATAAAGCCGAAAAATACTATCAACAGGCAGTGGAACAGGATCCCCAGCGCCCGGATCTGTACTTGATTCTGGCCCAGTTCTATCTGCAACAGGGGAGCATCCAGGAGGCCAAGGAGGTATTGCTCACATCCCGGGAGAAAAACCCTGATCAAATCCAGCCCTTACTCAACCTGGCCAAGCTGCACCAAGAAATCAATAAGAAAGCCAAAGCCTTGGAATACTACCAGCAAGCAGAGCAGAAATTTCCCAATGATATACGACCGGTAAAAAGGTTGGCCAGCCTGTATTTTCAAAATGGGGAAATGCAGAAAGCAGAAGCCCGGATGGAAAAAGCTTTAAGTGAGAAAAGAAATGATGTGGACATGCTTATACTCAAAGCCAGGCAGGATCTGCAAAAACGTGAGTTTGAATCAGCTCAGAAAGCCTTGGAACGGGTCCTTGAGCAGAAGCCTGAGAATGCAGATGCACATTTCTACCTAGCCTTGGCCTCCTTTGGGCAAGGGGAGCAAGTTCAGGGGGATGACAGCTTGCGAGCCGCCCTGGAAAAGGATCCCGACCACATCCGGGCCAACCTGCTGCAGGCCGAACGCTTGCTTAATCAGGGAGATTTGAACAGAGCGGAAGAGCATTGCCGCAAGGCCATGGAACAAAAACCGAACTTCGCCCGGGCACATCTGACCTTGGGCAAGATCTATCAAGCTCAGGAAGACTGGGATGCAGCTCAAAAATCTTACTCCCGCATGCTGGAGCTGGAGCCGAAAGACGCGGAAGGCCGCTATCTCTTAGGCCGGCTTTACCTACGCCAAAATGCATTCAGCCAAGCACGTGAGCAATTCCTTCAGGGCCTGGAGCACGCCCCTAAGTCCCCCCAGCTTCTCCAGGAGATTATCCAATCCCACCTCAAACAAAAAAAGCCGGGCTCAGCCCTGCAGTTCATAACCGCTCAACTGCAGAAGCACCAAGACAATCCGCAACTGAAAGCCCATTTGTACAATTCTCGAGCCATGGTCTACCTGGCCACCGAGGACATGAAAAATGCGGAGAAGGCATTGAAAAACGCCTTGCAGGCCAATCCCACCTGGGCCACCCCGTATCAAAACCTGGCTCGACTCTACTCAGAACAGGGAGACTTGGATAAAGCCATAACCAGCTACGAATTCTGGCTGGAAAAAGACCCTAAGTCCATTCAGGCCTTAATGAACCTGGGCATGCTTCATCAGGAGAAGGGCAACTCAGATAAGGCCATGGATTATTATGAACAAGTCCTGGAGTTGGAAACCGATTTCGCCCCGGCCGCCAATAACTTGGCCTGGCTCCTGGCCGAGACAGGGGGTAACCTGAACAAGGCCCTGGGTTTGGCTCAGGCAGCCAAGCGGCAGAATCCGGATGAACCGGCCATCAGCGACACTCTGGGCTGGATTTATCTGCACAGGCATGCCTATGGCAGCGCTATCGCTCAATTCGAGGAAGCCTTGCGCCAAGCCCCGGATCACCTCAGCATCAGATATCACCTGGCCCTGGCCCTGCAGAGACAGGGAAATAGCCAGGAAGCCCTCTCCCACCTGGAACAGGTCCTGAGTTCACAGCAGCCTTTTCCGGAGAAGAAGGAAGCCAAAGCGCTTCTTGAAGAAGTGGGAGAAGTTAAAAGTAAAAAGTGAAAGGTAAAAAGTCTAGGAAAAAGAGACGAGAGTAAAAGAAAAAAGAGAAAGCAGCACTTCTGTGAAACATAGGAACATGTAGACTCCTTCGTCATTGCCCGGACTGGAAGTGTAAGGGTCTGTCACGATATAAGTGTAACGTTTAATCTAATTTTGGATGGATAGTGTA
>CAZUER010000031.1:0-33273 GCA_964619345.1 uncultured Desulfohalobiaceae bacterium | reverse complement strand
CCCTGGCCAGAGCCGTGAAGAATAATGACTGGATTGTGGTCACCGGATGGAGTCCGCACTGGAAGTTCGCTAAGTGGGACCTGCGCTATATTGATGATCCCAAGGGAATCTTAGGCGGCCGGGAACGTATCCACTGCCTGGCCCGGAAAGGGTTTTATCAGGATGTTCCCTATCAGGTTTTTGAGTTCTTTACCCGTATGTACATGCCTTTGAGCGAATTGGAAGCAGTCATGCTGGAAGCCAGCAACACTTCCTATAAGCAGGCCTGCGACAAATATGTCAAAGAGCATCCTGAACGGGTTCATTATTGGATGACCGGCGAGTTTAAGTAAGACCTCAGTCTTGGTCAAAGCCCCTCCCTCGCTTTGCCTGGCTCCACAGAACGCCTGCTTTGAAAATCAAAGCAGGCGTTCATTATTTGTGCAGATGACCGATTTTGATCCAGTCCAGCCCCAGGAGTCGAGCCCCCTCCCGATCCACCTCCCACGGATCATACCCGCCCACAAGCTTGCCCAAGGGGGGATCGCATGTGGCCCCGCCCAGATGGAACTCGGCCATCCCCACGCTGGCATCCATTATGCTCAAGTCCGGAGACCGGTACGATAGCAAATCGGAAATCCCTTCCTGCAACTGGGCGTGAAAGACCGATTTTTTCCATGTTCCATGCCGACCGCCGTAATATTGGGGCGGTGCTAAGCCCAGCATATTTTTTAAAGCGCCGGTGATAATGGCCATGGAATGGGCCTTGAGCACAGGAACAGAGATCAGAAAATTATCCCTGGCTATTTTGGGGAGGTATATGTGAGGAAATACACGGCATGCGGGGTTTTGCAATCCTACGAGCTCAGCAGTGTTCAAATCCACCAGGCGTACATTCAGCCGCTTGGCCAGCTCTGTGTAGCCCAAGCGGTCAAAGACCGTGTCTGTATCCAGCCCGGGCTGTCCGCATCCTTCGGCAATGACGATTTCGGCCTCTGAGTTGGCCCGGATGAACTTAATGATGGCCTGACAACATTGAACCGGGGTGGTGATCGGAGGCGGGGCATCGTTGATCAAGTTGGGCTTGATGATAATACGGGACTGGTTTCGAAATGTCTCGTGTATATCAAGGGCGGAAAGCAGGGCGGGAACAGACTGAGAAAATGTTATGAAATCTATGGTGTGGTGCATACCGGCCTCTTCTCCCCAAGGGCTATGTTCATCGGGGGCATTGCTGAAAACACCGGAGGTTTGGAGGGCTGGACGAAGACATACGGCGGCAGAGCTTGCAAGCTCCCAACCAGCGGTTGGCTGCCCGAATGCATCGAAATGCCCGGAGTTGTCGCGGGTAGTGATTAAAGGGAGTAAAAGCATGCACAAGTCTGAACAGACCATGATCCAGCTCATTGGGGCAGACCAGGGCCGTTATGATGGAGGGGTTTGGATCTGTCCATCTCAGGCCACTGGACAGTTTCCGGTTTCCTTCCTCGGGGCTGAAATCGAGAGCCCCGTCAGTAAAGTCCCACATATGCAAAGAGCTTTTTCTGCAGGTTTGGGTAGCCTTGGCCAGGGAGGCTACAGATTGGATATTGACTTGGCCTTGAACCGAGAAAATGCGCAGTTGCCGATCAAAGGCCCAAAATGTTTGAATTCTACCCATGTACAGTCCTGACTCTTTCAGTTTTATCCCAGCTTTGTCCCGTATTGGATCAATATGTATGCCAGGTAGATGCCCAGCATCCACGCACCCTGCCAGCGCTTGAAGTATCCGTCGTGGCTTAAGCCAATAAAGATGCGCAGGGAATAAAGGATCAGGAGCATGGCCGGAAAATGAAAAGTAAAAAATGTGGGTGAAACCACCAAAGGGCTGGCGGTAGCCGCCGCCCCGATGACAAAAAGGCAGTTGAGGACATCGGCTCCGACAACATTGCCCACCATTATCTCCGGATATCCTTTGCGCACCGATGATATAGCCGTGACCAGCTCGGGCAGGGACGTGCCTAAGGCCACCATTGTGGCCGCTATAATATCCTCTGGAACCCCCAGTTGGAGAGCAGTGGCAGATGCTGTGGGCACAAGGACCCTGGCCCCGGCCACAACCAGAAAAAGGCCGCCCATAAGCTGCAGACTGGCCAGGGGCAAAGGGCGGGGCTGAGAGTCGTCACCGAGTACAACCTGCTCACCGCCGGCCTTGGCCCAGTAATAACTGGCAATAATATACAGACAGAGGAGAAGCAAAAAGAGGAGGCCGACTTTGAGGCCCAGAATAGGCAGTTCCGGGTTTCGCACCTTGGCCCCCAGAGCCAGAAGAGTGAGCAGGGTGGCGGAGCCTACCTGGACCCAGCCGGTACGATTGAGAATGAAGCTGTTCATGGGAATCCTGGTCAGCAGGCAGGCCAGACCAAGGACCAGACCGGTATCGGCGATAATGGACCCCACTCCATTCCCCAGGGCTAGGCCGGGGTTACCCATCCAGGCCGCCATAACTGAGACGAAAGCTTCAGGCAGAGTAGTGCCCAAAGAGACAATGGTCGCTCCGATGACTATGTGCGGCAGCCCGGTCCGTTTGGCCATATCCACCACCGCATCTATGAGCCAATCTGCTCCCTTGGACAGGACCAGGATACAGACGACCAATATTCCCAGCAGGGGCAGAAGAGAGAGGTCGCTGACGAACTGGACGAGAGCATGTTCCATATTTCGGCCTTTGCATCAGAGCAAGGGATGATACTAAAAAAGCAGGGGTATATGCATACTGCATTGCCCCTGCTTTTTGTACCTCAGCCCAATGAAATGTCAAATGGGGTAGAAAGGCTTAAACTGTTGCTGCATGCCCCTCCAAGACTTCCTGAGCAGCTTGGAGAATGGCCTTATTCTCATCATCGGTTCGGGATGCAATACGCACAAACTCGCCGTCCAGGCCCACCTTGTCGTTGCAGTCCCGGACATAGACACCGTGCTTGATAAGCATTCGGCTCATGAATTCAAATGCGCTCATGCCGTTGGTGATTTCGGCCAGGACGAAATTGGCCTTACTGGGATACACCTTCAGGCCCGGAACCTTGGTGAGCTCTGCAAAAAAGGCCTGGGTATCCTTCAGATAGCGGATCCTGACCTTTTCGTAGCTCTTTAAAAAATCCTCGTTGACATAGAGCCGGAAAAAATACTCGGCCAAGCCGGACAGGTTCCATAGGTAGCCGTTCTCCAAAAGATCAGACACCTTGGATTCATCCATAACCGCATACCCGGCCCTGATCCCGGCGATTCCAAAATCCTTGGACATGCTCTTCATGATGATCAGGTTTTTACATTTCTTGGTCAGGGGTATTGCTGTTTTCAACTCCAACTTGTCATCTTCAAAAGCGAAATGAATAAAGCTTTCATCCAAAACGATATTGTCTACAAAGCTGAGGCGATCAACCATGTATTCGATATCATCCAGATTTATATACCCTCCGGTAGGATTGTTGGGGTTGATCAGGACGATGGTGTCCGGATTTTCCCTCTCCACCAGGCGAATATACTCCTCGATATCAAAGTGGAAATCGTTGTCCCGTTTCAGTTGGTTGGTGACCACCTCCACGCCCTCGCCCACAAATTCATAATAGGGGGAAAAGGTGGGAATATTAATGATGATTTTCCGATGGGTAAAATTGTGGACCACGGCCTGGATGATTTCAGTGGCCCCGTTGCCCACAAAAATATTTTCGGTAGGCACATTCAGGCATCCGGACAGAAGCTCTCCAATGACCTGATTCTGGGAAGGGTAGAACTCCAAAACCTTGCGCAAGTCACCTGTTTTTATCAGATCGTTTTTCATTTCCTGAGTGAAAAGGTCGGTGGCATAAGGATTGGACAGGAAACAGGCATCGATTTTGATTTCCAGATCCGGGAGCTTCTCGGCAATTGTGTGGATGCTGGGAGAATGGGAACCAGACTGATCACTCAGTTCTTGAAGGCCATAAGCCAGTTTCTTTTCTTTCATAGTCATATCGTGCATACGTTACCTCCCTGTTTTTCGTTGATAAAGCAATGTATAGCAAAGGATATTGTTAAAGTCAAGAATATCTAATTGTAGATATTTTGAGCTTTGAAGTTTTCAATAGAAATCGTTGGCTTAATTTAGAATTTGTATTTTCATCCAAACCAAAATATAAACTTATTTTTCATTTGACAATAAATATTCACTTTATTTGCTGGAATTAATTCTTTTGCGAGGCAGTCAAAACATCCAGTAACTTATTTTTCACATACGCGGCTCATGAAAGAACAAATCTTCGTATCTAGTTAAGTAACTGTCGTCAATCAATGAAGGAGAAAGAATCGGGCAGGCAATAAATGGCGATAAAATATTATGAAAAGAAAATTTCTGCTGTTAGCAAAACATGTTGTTATTGACAGTCAAGATGAACATAAATACAGTAATTTCAGCATAGATGTTTAACTTAGCAGAATATTCTGTTTTACTCATCGGCTAGATGGGCCTGAAGAAAGCTTGACTGTGGGAATTATCATGCGTAAAGCTTTCAAGCATTAGGTTTTTAGCTATATCCAAAGTATTTTTTCAGTCACTTCGAGGTGGGAGGATATTGACATAAGGTTAATAATTGAGGAAGGATTGTTGTTGTGACCTAGGTTATTAAACGTATAGCTGAACTAGTTGGACCTGACATATTTAATGAAATTGTGTGAAGAACTTGCTTAACTAACGAGAGATTTATGCTTGATGCAATCATCATAGCAGATACTGGAAATGACACTCATTCCATTTCGAGCTCGATGAGACTCCAGTTGGAAGGTAGGCCAGCGGTAATTCAAAATATATACAATTTTATTGAAAATAAAGGAAAAATAGTCGATCCGATCATAGGAGAGAATGAGAACAATTGGCACTGTTCTCCCAAGCTGAACGGTATTACGCTTTTGAGCAGACTGCTTAAAGAAGGGGTGAAAGCTGAGCTTATTGATTCTTATTATAAAGAGCGCGATAATTTTATTAAACTACTGACACGAAATCCTAAGATCATCGTTATTTCCACAACATTTATCCTTAATAAGCGTAGCCTGTATGAATTGGTGGAGGACATACGATCACTGGCTGATGACATATATATAATAGCAGGAGGTCCGCTGATTTACTCGTCCTATCTCCTGTTTCAGCGGGTTGATGATGAGGCCTATGACACATCCAGCCCATGCGAAGACTTTTTGTTTTTAAGCAATAACAAACGTCCTGATATCAACCTTTTTATTGTAGACACGAGGGGCACTTTACTGTTGTCAAAGGCCGTTAAGTCAGTTGTGCGCAATAAAGATGCCACTTTCCTGCCTAATATTGCCTATTGGAAGAACAATCAATATGTATTTTCTAATAGAAGCTCTGATTATGATGATCCAAACGATTTTACGATCGACTGGACCCTTATTCCCGATCATGTTTTCAATTATGGGGTGATGAATGTTCAGGCCAGCAATGGATGTCCTTTTAACTGTGAATTCTGCAATTTTGTCAAAGAAAAGAAAAACCAGTACATTAAGCCTGTTGATCAATTAATATCGGAACTTCATGAATTATCAAAAAGAGGGGTAAGATACGTTCGCTTTGTCGACGACAATTTTCGCCTAGGCAGAAATGATTTAAATGATGTTTGCAAAAAGATAATTGAAGCAGACCTGGGGATAGAGTGGATGAGCTTCTTACGGGCCAGCACTCTGGAAAAAACCAACATGGATCTTCTAAAACGTTCCGGTTGTATTGAGGTACAAATGGGCGTTGAGTCGGCAGACACGACCGTTTTGAACAACATGAAAAAGCATGCCAACCCTGAACTATATTCTCATGTTATCAGGGCATTGTTAAACAATGGAATCAATTGTTCTTGCTGTTTTATAGTTGGCTTTCCTGGTGAGACTGCTGAATCTGTCCAGAAAACAATTGATTTTATAGAACAGATTCCAAAACCCGACCAACAAGGTGTGTTTTATTGGTCAATTTATCCTTTTCTTTTCGCCCCACTTAGTCCAGTCTACGAGCCGACCAAAAGAAAAAGATACAGTTTGTCAGGCTATATGGGAAGATGGAAACATTTTTCAATGGACTCCAAAGAGGCAAGTGCCTGGATACGCAAGGCTTTTAGTATGATTAAAAATTCTAGCCCAATATACAGTGGTGACAATCTTGATTATATTTCCAAACTCTCTCCAGACCAAATCAAAAAATTTTATGCCGTTCGCCATAACCTCGCGAAAAAATACATGAATCAGCCAATAGACAACTCCGATATCATTGATTCATTTTATGAATTTTATCATAACAACTGAATTTGGAAAAATTATGCAGGAACTTTCAACAAGACTAAATATGTTACTACTGATAGCCAATCCTTTATATGCTTATAACTCATCTCTGGCAGAGAACTTTGAGCGTACCCTGTTCATGCAAACTGACTCAGAGTAAAAATGTCCGGAAACTCATGTAATTTCATCAGAAGTCATAAGATATTTTATTTTTATGCAGTAGAAAAGATATGAATGATAATAATTACATTATAACTGATAGCAGCCATTATGAAATTTTAAACAGAGATATTCAGCAAAAAGGGAAAGATTTTTTTATCAATAAGGTCCATTCGGTAAACTTTCAAGATAATACAATCACCTCAGTTTTTCGACACAATGCCTTCAATCGAACGATTAATTTAACATTGAAACCATATCCATGCTTTGACGATAGATTGCAATGTTTGTGGGCTGATGACTTAATACATGATATCAACTTAGATCAGTACACTTTCCAAAAACTGATAATAACAGATGACAAGGAAGTGGTTTATGCAGAACCAAATTTATTGGAGTTCAATGATGAATATATAATTTTTCATCTTCCTGAAACTTGCTACCAACACAATATTCAATCTTTTAATGCTTTTTCATGTCGAAACATAAAAGTTACATTATATCAAAATAGTGCTGTTTTCATAGGTGAACTTGTTGAGTACAGCACTGCTTTCTTAAAAGCAATTATAGAACTCAATGAGTACCAAACCATTGAATGGATTAATCTTGATTATCCGGTCATCGTTCTCCTCCAAGAAAATGGATATACTTATTATTCAGGTGAATGCAAAATACTTGGATTTGAAGAAGAAAAGAAGAAAAGTATTTGTATTTGTACTTTTGAGCTTACTCAACGAGTCTCGCCACGATTTAAAGCTAAAAAAAACAGAAGCTTAAGACAAAAAATTACACCCTCTCCTGATATTATATTTATTCATCCTATAACAAAAAAGAAAGTTATTCTCAAGGTTAATGATATATCTGGATCTGGATTAAGTGTAATTGAAAAATTATTTAACGCACAGCTTGTACCTGGAATTATACTTCCAAATGTAGAAATTCATTTTGCAGGAGGTCTTAAAATACATTGTAGTGTACAAGTGGTTTACAGTTATCCTTATTCTGACAAAAATGCTGTGAGTTTTAGAAAGAGTGGCTTGGCATTTTTAGATATGAACATGGAAGACAATATAAAAATACTGTCCATTCTCCAGCAAGCTATTGATGAACATTCATATATTTGCAATGAAGTAGACATGGACGAACTTTGGGATTTTTTCTTTAGATCAGGTTTTATATATCCTGATAAATATGAACAAATACAAGATAATAAAGAACAATTAAAAAAAACATATTCAAAAATATATAAAAATAATCCACATATTGCAAGGCACTTTATCTATCAAGACAATGGAAATATATTAGGCCATATGGCTATGATTCGTTTTTATCATAACTCTTGGTTGATTCATCATCATGCTGCAAGCAGCAAAGCACATTGGGCCGGTATAAAAGTGCTTGGTCAATTGATAAGGTATGCCAATAATGTTCATAACCTTGCATCTGCTCACATGAGATATGTTTTTTCATATTTTAGACCTGAAAAAAAGTTTCCTCGTAAAGTATTAGGCGGATTAGTTGAAAGTATAAATGATTCTCAAAAATGCTCTATGGATACATTTGCATATTTTGTATTTGACTTAAATAAGCACAATAAGCATACCTTTGTAAGTCAATCAACACTATCAAAGCCAAATAGAATGGATTTACTTGACATTGAGTATTTTTACGGGCAAGCCTCAAATGGACTACTTATCGATGCATTTAACTTACATAATATTAATGACCCTTCATGCAAATTAGAACAGCAATATCATCAACTTGGCTTTAAGAGAGAAAAGACCGTTTTTTGCTTGAAATACAAGGACAATTTGAAAGCAGTTTTTATTGTTAACATCTCTGATTTAGGATTGAATCTCTCTGACTTAGCTAACTGTGTTCAAGTAATTGTTACCGATGGTAAAAACTTTGGGCAAGAAACACTGTTTAGTGCCCTTGCAAAAATATGCCCATATTTTGATTACAATAGTTTTCCCGTACTTATTTATCCACAAAGCTATGCGAATAGCTTATCAATACCAATTAAAAAGCATTACAACCTTTGGATCTTAGATCTTTTTTATATAGACGAGTATGTTAAGTTCTATGATCGACTGCTGGGCAGATACTTTTAGAAAAATCAGTGGAAAAACAACTTAAATCTGTATCGTCTTTTCCGGGTGCGGAAGGATTTTGAAGTTGCAAATGTCCCAACCTACTGATTCGACATATAATACACCTCTCTACAACAGTAGGATTATTGACACCTACATAAAGTTGTTGAGAAAGCGGTATCCGTTTGTTGACATTGACGAACTTCTCTCGTCTGCCAATATGAAAGAGTATGAAGTTTCTGACCCAGGGCATTGGTTTACACAGAATCAAATCGATCTTTTTCATCAAAAATTAGTTCAGCTAACGGGCAATGAAAAGATTTCTCGAGAGGCAGGACGTTATGCTGCTTCAGCAGAAGCCTTAGGTCATGTTGGGCACTGGATTCTAAGTCATATGAATCCAGCGTCAGCCTTTATGCACTTTAGTAAGATTACCCCACGATTTACTCAATCAACTATTGTTGAAGCTAAAAAAATTCACTCCAGCAAAGTTGAAGTTACAGTAACCCCTAAAGAAAATGTCCAGGAAAAAGAATTTCAATGTCAAAATAGAATTGGCCATTTTGAAGCTATCATTAGAATTTTCAAGTGCCAGAACCCACATATTGAGCACCGCGAATGCATTTTTCGCGGAGGTAAACAATGTAAATATATTATATCCTGGAAAGAGCCTTTATTTATATCTTGGAAAAAAATACGAAGTTACCTATCTTTAACATTTATAATAGTATTTATATTATATATATTTATCGATCCATATATAGCAACAACAAGGTTATTTCCTGGGTTTACAATAATTATACTCATATTAGAATTAATATCTATTAAAAAAGAAAAAAATGAAACTCAAATTGCACTACAGTCTTTAAAAGAAACATCTGATGAGCTTATTGAACAAAGTGACCTATACTATAAAAACGCATT
Source organism: uncultured Desulfohalobiaceae bacterium (assembly GCA_964619345.1). GTDB lineage: Bacteria > Desulfobacterota > Desulfovibrionia > Desulfovibrionales > Desulfothermaceae > Desulfovermiculus. Next base: position 23,821 of record CAZUER010000031.1, on the reverse strand, counting down.
ATTAAGTAACGAATTTGGTGAATTGCTCGCCAAACAAATAAATAATAATAAATTATATCAAAATCTTGTTGATATTTTGCAGAAAAGGCTTGATTATGATCGAGGTTTGATTCTTATTGCTAATCAGGATAAGACAAAGTTAGAATTTAAGCATGGATATGGATACAATCAAAAAGAATATTCAATAATTCGAAATACATCTTTTAATTTGAGCAAAAAACATTCTTCTGGAGCTTTCGTTCGATGTTTCCAGGAGAGGAGACCTTTTTTAATTAATGATATTAATACAATCCACGACAACCTTTCACTTCGAAGTCTTGATTTGGCGCATAAACTCCGGGTTAGCTCTTTCATATGTTGTCCAATTATATATGAAGACAATGCATATGGTGTTTTGGCTGTTGATAATGTTCAAAGTAAGAGACCGCTTGTTGCCCGTGATATTAATCTGCTCATGGGTATTGCCCATTTTGTTGGGATAAGCCTCCGGAATATTGATCTTATTAAATCCAAGGAACGTCAGTTCGAATCCATGCTGCAGGTCTTGGCAGCCAGTATCGATGCCCGGGATGCTATGACTGCGGGACATTCTGAGAATGTTGCCTTATATGCATTGGAAATATCCAAAGAGCTGGGTCTAGATCGTGATATCCAATACAGAGTTCGGGTAGCTGCCTTGCTGCACGATTACGGGAAAATCGCGGTTCCGGATAGTATTTTGAAAAAACCTGACAGGCTGACAGATCAAGAGTATGATATGGTCAAGTCCCACGCCATGCATACGGAAAAAATTTTACAGCAAATTCAGTTTGAGGGGAGCTTGGAGCAGGTCCCGAAGATTGCAGGCAGCCACCACGAACGCCTTGACGGCTCCGGCTATCCGAAAGGTCTGAGAGGAAAAGACATCCCCTTGGAGGCCCAAATTATCGCCGTGGCCGATGTCTTTGAAGCAATCACGGCCACCAGGCACTACCGGGAGCCCATGCCCATTGCTCAAGCCTTTCATCTGCTTTATGATCTGAGCGGAATCCAATTTGACCCAAAAATAGTAAATGCCCTGTATCGATACTATATACGAGACATTGACCCTCATCTGTCTCTGGAACTGGATAAAAGCAAATATGCTGTATCATCCTGAAAGAAGGTATGGATAAGAGGGAAATCTCTCTGAATTCTCAGGTAAATACGTACTCACTCAAAAAAATGTAGCCTAGACTTTAGAGAGACCAAGGACTGAATGCGGCAATCCTTACTCGAGAGGCAGAAAGCCTCGGCAGGAAACCAGTGGAGTATATGAAAATCTGCGAGAATTGAAAAAGATTGATGTAAATTCATGCAAGAACAACTGATAATCTCCCCCGTATTCTTCAAATCCGTACCCAGAATTTTTCCCAGCTACTTCCAACTTTTTGAGGCTGTTAAACACTTGGTTTTCAGGTATTTGTCCATAATAGACGTTATGTGCAGATACGTTGACTTCAATCTGATGCATACCCAGATCATACAGAAATGAATACAGTCTCCGACCAGCGTAGGGATCAAAATCTCGTGTACGATGCAGGTGATCAATGATGCCGGATATGGTATTCACGAGCCGAGTGGGCAGACCATAGTGACACAGGCAATTGTGATCAAGATCAATGAGACTAAGTATGCCTCCAGGGTTCAAAATCTTGATAACATTTTCCAGGATGCTGAAGGCCTGGGAATGATAATATTCAAGGACAAATCGAACCCAAATAAAGTCAAAACCACCAAGATCTTGTAGTGAAGGATCCCGAATATCTTTTAAGATATAGGTGATTCCATTTTCACTGTAATAATTTTTTGCATATTGAATTCTTTGCTGTGAAAAGTCGACCCCGTATATTTCTGCCTCAGAAGAAAGCAATTGACGAAGGCAATGGGTTGTGATCCCTGCCCCACACCCTAGGTCGGCCACACGCATATTCGGTTTGATACCGGCCCAAAGGGCCTGATTTTTCACAGCCTGCGGATCGGTTTTGAGGTCCAGCCTCAAAGCTTCTTGTTCATTTTCCATCATAAATTCAGGTGAATACATATATAATCCGTGGTTATGCCTTGCTCTTGGTGATTCGTGTTGCTGTACTAAAAAAGCATGCGATTACATATACATAAAGGACATGTTCTGTCCAGACCCCACTTGGTTAAGTGATCGGCATGAAAATTTTTTCTGGGGCCAAATTATTCCTTGACTTGAGGGATGAAGGTGTGTAGAAACAAGTAGTCGGCCAGCCGTTTGGCCGTTTTCTATTTTCTTTTTTCCTTTTGGGAGTAGTAAAGTTATGATCAAGAAGATGTATGTTGGGAATCTGGCCTTTCAATCCACCGAGGACGACATCCAAGAACTGTTCAGTCAGTTTGGGGAAGTCAAGTCAGTTAATCTGATCACCGACAGGGAAACCGGCAGATCGCGAGGTTTTGCTTTTGTTGAAATGCCTGAGAACGAGGCCGACGCTGCTATGCAAAGCTTGGACGGCACCAGCTTCGAAGGCCGGAACTTGAAGGTCAATGAGGCTCGTCCCCGGACCTAGATTCCCGCTTTTCGTTTTCTTATCCAGTGTCGATTTTGATACATGGATAAAAAAAACCGCCCTTTTGGGCGGTTTTTTTTATTTTAAGAGAAATGGCCCTCGGGAAAACCTTTAAACTCTACGGATAGAATTTCGTAGTCTACTTTTCCCCGCGGAGCGTCCACCACAGCGTCCTCTCCAGCCTCTTTTCCCAACAAGGCTCGAGCCAGGGGAGAATGGACCGAGATGCTCCCTTTTTTATATTCCGCTTCATCAGGTCCAAGGAGGGTAAACTTCTTACGTTCCTCGGTGTCTATATCTTCGATTTCTACCGTGGCCCCAAAGGCAACTTTATCTCCGTCCATAGTATGGATATCTATGACGTCGCATTTGGATAACCGGGACTCAATATAGTTGATGCGAGCTTCGAGCATGCCCTGACGTTCACGGGCTGCATCGTATCCAGCGTTCTCTCGCAGGTCACCTTCTTCCCGGGCCTCTTTAATGGACTGGATTACTTCCGGACGTTCTTTTTTGAGTTCCTCGAGCTCTTGCCGCAGCTTTTTGAAGCCTTCGACTGAAATGGGAATGGTGTCCATGCAACCTCCTTGCTTGGGACTCTTTCATATGCATCTTTTGCAGCAGGCATTCAGGCTTCATACGAGGGCGGTCTTGTCCTCAGCGCCGGCCTCATTTGAAGAGCAAGAATGGGTAAACGGCATTGATGCTCTTGTCAAGAAGAAAATGGCGGTTTTAAGAAGGGCAAAAGAGATGATGACAGGTCACTGTAGAGGTCTGATCAAGCCAGGCAGCATGCTAAATCCAAGGTGGCGGCTGTCCGATACTCTTCAATCAAGATATGCATCAGTTCGCGGACGGACATGATCCGATCCACTCTCCAGGCATTGGCCCCGGCAAAGGCAAATCCGTGCTTGAGTCTGCCGGCCCGGGCCTGATTCAAGGCACAGGCGATACAATAGGAGGATTTGGTATAATCACAGCTCTTCAGGCACTTCCAGGGACAGGTGAAGGGCTTTTTCTGTCCACCGGCTACATCTCGCAGAAACTGATTTTCGATAGCCCGACCAGGAAGGCCCACTGGACTTTGGATAATAGCCAAATCCTCTTTTTGGGCCTGAATAAAAGCCTCCTTAAATTTTATATCTGCATCGCATTCATGGGTGGCCACAAAACGGGTACCCATTTGGACCCCGCTGGCCCCGAGTTCAAAGAACCAGTGGATATCTCGGCCGGTATACACCCCGCCGGCAGCGATCACCGGGATCTTTCGTCCCCAGCGTTGCTCATAGGGAGTCACAGCCGTGACCACATCCGGAATGAGCCTTTGCAGAGCAAAATCAGGGTCATCAATCTGTTTTGGGGTAAATCCCAGATGCCCACCGGCCATGGGTCCTTCGACCACAAAGCCGTCTGGTATACGTTGAAAGCGTTTGCTCCAATACTTGAGAATGAGCTTGGCCGCCTTGGCCGAAGAAACGATGGGCACAATGGCCGATTGCAGGGAGTGCATGCGATCCAGGGTCAAGGCCTCTGGAAAATGCAGGGGAAGTCCGGCCCCTAAGAAGAGGATATCCACCCCTTCGTCGATCGCACCTAGCACCAGGGTATCATAGTCGGAGAGAGCGACCATGATATTCACTCCAATGAGCCCGGAGGTTTTCAGGCGTGCGGCCCGAATCTCCCGAATAAGGGCCTGTTGGTTGGTCTGCCCGTAATGGGTGCGGGAAGAGGATTCCAGCATGCCGAGACCTACAGCGGAGATGACCCCAACTCCGCCCTCGTTAGCTACTGCCGAGGCCAGGCCTGCCCCGGAAATGCCAATGCCCATTCCGCCTTGAATAATGGGGACCTGTGCTGTATGCCTCCCGATAGGCAGGCTGGGCATGTTCTGTATTGTCATACAATCAAACTCCTTCAAGCGGGCTGTGAAGCATGGATCCTGGTCCAGGCCGCCCTCTAAATGCAAATGTCAAATGTAATTTTCGCATAGTTGATAGATCTAGGCAAGAGGAATTGTCATTCAACACCTTGGACCTGAATAAATGGAACGTTGAGGTGAAGGAAGATGGAAAGTTATCTGGGAGCGTCATATCGGCCTTCTGTCCCCCGGCGAGAAAGAACCAGCTGCCAGAGCTGGTTGGATCTGGCCCGAAAGGCCCCGGCGCAGCTGAGTAAATAATAGGTCCACATGCGGTAGAACCTCTCCCCGTAGGTGTCTCGCAACTCGTGCCATTTGGTGGTGAAGTTTTCGTACCAGGCCATAAGGGTCGGATCGTAGTCTGGACCGAAGCTGTGCCAGTCCTCAAGAACGAAGAGCCCTTCGCAGGCCTCGCAGATCTGTTTGGCCGAGGGGAGCATGGAGTTGGGAAAGATGTAGCGGGAGATCCATGGTTCACAATCGTTCCGGCTTTGCAGACGACCAATGGTGTGGAGGAGGAAGAGGCCGTCGTGGACCAAAAGGTCCTGTACCAGGCTCATAAAGGTCCGATAATTTTTGACTCCTACATGCTCGAACATGCCCAAGGAAAGAATGCGGTCGAACTTTTCATTCAACTCACGATAATCCTGGTAGCGGATATCCACCGGGAGCCCCTGACACATGTCCCGTCCATACTTCACCTGTTCCTGGGAGACTGTCACTCCGACCACCTCGGCCCCGTAGCGCTCAGCTGCGAACTTGGCCGTGCCTCCCCATCCGCAACCAATATCCAAGACCCGCATGCCCGGCTCCAGCCCCAGCTTACGACAGACCAGGTCCAGCTTAGCCTCCTGGGCAGATTCCAGATTCCTGGCCTCCTTCCAGTATCCGCAGCTGTATATCATGTATGAATCCAGCATGAGTTCGTACAGGTCATTACCGATATCGTAGTGGTGTTTTCCCACTTCATAGGCCCGGAGGGGGTTTTGCATATTGAGGACCCTGGCCTTGAGAACCGGTACCCAGTCTTTTTTGGGATTTACCTGGCTGTTCAGATCCGCGCGTAAAACTTTGGTAAAAAATTGATCCAGGCTGTGACAGTCCCACCATCCATCCATATACGACTCACCCAGGCCCAGAGAGCCCTCGGCCAAAACCCGGGCGTAAAACCTGTCATCATGGACCTGGAGATCCCAGGGTTGGTCTCCGTTGATGCGTATCTGGGCCAGATCGAGCAACTCTTGGACCTTTTTCTGCAATTGGGGGCTGTGCATAGATATCTCCTTGCCAAGAATTTGTGACTACCAATTCCGTAAAAGCCTGGGTCAGGATCAATATCTTACTCATGAGGGCAAAAAACTCTTTATTGAATGTCTGCAACTCGGCCCTGGTCCAGGGTCAAGGTCCGGGTCAGGGCGGGAAAACTCTCTTCCGGCCTGTGGTTGACCATAATGATCTGCACTTGGTGTCCAGCCAGATTTTCTAAGGTCTGTAACAACTTTATTCTGCTGGAGGCATCAAGGCCGGCACAGGGTTCGTCCACCAAAAGCAGGCTTGGTTTATGAACCACGGCTCGGGCCAGAAGAAGGCGTCGAAGCTGTCCTGAAGATAACCCCAGAATATCCCTGTCAGCCAAGTCAACCAGTCCCAGGGACTTCATCCAGGCCAGAGATTGTTCGTGTTCGAAAGGGGAAAAACTTCCTCGAACCCCAAACTGGCCCCGCAAACCGCTGAGCACGGTCTGCAAACCGCTCTGGGACCGGCGGTGGAAAGTCGTCAGCTCCGGGCTGAACAAGCCGATTTTTTGCCGTAATCCCTGCAAAGAACGTGAGTGTACAGGTGGAAAGCGGACAACCCGCCCCCCTAGGCAGGGATGAACCTCTCCAGCCAGCAATTTGAGCAAAGTGGTTTTCCCGCTGCCGTTTGGACCCTGTATACGCCAGTGCTCCCCTCTGTGCACAGTCCAGGTAATAGGGCCGAGGACAGATCGGCCATGAAAGGAGACTTGGGCCTTTTCCAGCCGGATGCATGGCTGCTGAGTGTCTTGACAGGGCTGGCTTGGGGCCTGCAAAGATTGGGTTGTGTTTTGAGCTGGGGAGGACAGATCTTGCACCCGGCCCTGCCAGGCAATTGTCCCTTCGGCCAAAACAACGGCCCGATCCATACAGAAGGCCAAGTCATCTGGTCTGTGTGTTGCAGCGATGATTTGGGTCCCTTTGCTTTTTAATCTATGCAGTAAATTCAGTATGTCCTGGCGGGTGGATTGATCCAGGCTGGTAAGCGGTTCATCCAAAAAAAGAACCTTGGGCCTGGCCATCATGGCCCGGGCCAGGAGGGCTTTCTGGGCTTCACCCTGGGAGAGAAGGGCAAAGGGCTGGTCCAGTACGGCGGTTAGACCAAAGTCTCCGGCCAGTCTTTGGACTTCGCGATTCGCCCTGAGGTTGTTCCGGCCGGGGAGCCAGAAGGAATTGCTCGCTCCACTGCCGATGATCTCAGCGCAGGACTGGATCCGAGGTAAGCTCCGTATATACTGTTCCAGTTCCGAAGAAACATGAGATGTACTTTCCCGCCAGCCCAAGGGGCTTACTTGCCATTGCCCATTGACTTGAAATTGGCGGCTGGGATGGTTGTTGGTGCCCACAGGCCAGATATCACCTCGCAATAGAGATAAAAAGGTGCTTTTGCCCGACCCGTTGGGTCCCAGCACCAGCCAGTTCTCACCTTGGCTGAGGGTAAAGGTGATATCACTGAGGGCAGTTCGACCTTTCCTTCTTACCTGGGCTTGGTGAAGGTATACCAGGGACCGGGTTGCAGCCCCCGCATCTTTCTCAAGCGGCACCGATTCAACTCCTTTTGATATTGTTTTCATTTCCGGCCCATGAACTGATGAGACATTACCCCTCTGCCGTGGCCACTGTTTCCACCAATACCCTGGCCGTGCCCTGGTGGAAGAACCCCAATCGCTTGGCCGCTCCAGCGCTGAGATCGATAATCCGGCCGGTAACGAAAGGCCCCCTGTCGTTGACCCTGACGATGATGCTGCATCTGTTGTCCAGGTTGGTGACCCGGACATAGGTGGGCAAAGGAAGGTGCTTATGGGCCGCAGTCAGCTGTCTGGGGTCAAAGGCCTCACCGTTGGCGGTCATATGCCCTCCGGCCTGGTTTCTTGTTTCATAACCGTACCAGGAGGCAACACCTTGTTCCCGATAGGAACGGGACTGGGCCACGGACATGGGTACATAGCGGCGTCCGGCCACCACATATGGCGAATTTTTGACTTTGCCCCGGGCAATGGCTTCTTTGGGGGGCATCCCGGCTATAGAATCGATGTTGTCATTGGTCAAGGGCCAGGTGAGGGGTGCAGCGGCGATCTTAAAGGTGTATCCACCAACCTGGGTCAGGACCTTGGCTGTGCCCCAGGCCGTCTTTCCGGTGACCTTGGTTACTGTGTAAGCGGTTTTCAGGCTGGTCTTGGTGACTGTGTAGGGGAGCTTGATCACGACACAGGAAGCTAAGGAGGCATTCAACCCCACAAGGAGAAGAAGACGGAGAATAGAAGGTACAAGGTCTCTGCGGTGCATTGTATTTTTTACCAAAAGAGAACCAAGGGGGCAATGACCAGCCGGTACCAGGCAAACGGGCGCAGGGTAGTCCTGGCCAGAAGGCGAATGAATGTCTTTACTGCCGCCCAGGCGGCTAAGAAGGAAACCACAAAACCAATGAGCAGCATGGTCCAGTCACTTGGTGTTAAGAGATGCCAGCCTTTGAACAGATCGTATCCAGTGGCCGCGAACATAATGGGCACTGCGGCGATAAAGGAGTATTCGGCCGCCAGTTTGCGACGGGCTCCGAGAATCATTCCTCCCATGATAGTGGCTGCCGAGCGGGAAAACCCCGGCCACAATGAAAGACATTGAAAAAATCCCACCCCCAGAGCCAGCCAGGGAGTGATCTGGTCCAAAGTGGCAAACCGCCTGGATCGGGGCATGCTTTCCACAAGGAGTATGGCTATAGCTCCAACACCCAGAGCCCAGGCTACTGTGTGGGGTGTAAACAGATACTCCTTGATCAAATCCCCGGTGGCCAACCCCAGAACCGAGGCCGGAAGGCAGGTCAAAAATAAAAGATATAACCCCCGGGTTCCGGAGAAACGAAGGTTTGGATCCGGCCGGACCAGACCGAGGAAACGCTGCCGGTACATGACCGCCACAGCCAGGATGGCTCCCAGTTGGATGACCACTTCGAACATTTCAGCCGTCGGACCGGTAAATCCCAGGAGATGACCGGTTATAATCAAATGCCCGGTGGACGATACAGGCAAAAACTCGGTTAAGCCCTCTACCACCCCCATAATGGTGGCAATAAGTATATCATGCACAAAAGGTTCCTCCTCAATCTTCCTGGAAATGGTCAGAGTTCAGCTTTGCCTCCGGCAAATCTGAAATATTTTTTGCCCCAAAGCGGGCAAAAAAAGAAAAATCTGCCGGATTGATCAAAGATGAAACTGGAAAAGCTGGCTCGCAAGTAGGCCGCCCTTGACCCCAAGGGCAGGCCCTCTTCGGAGTAAATTCTAGTTTCATACGAGCCCCGCCTCTGGAGGCGGCCGCCAGTTTGATTGGACATGAAACTGTTTACGAAGAGGGCTGGGCCGAATGCATGGCTCTCAGGAAGTACGCGATGATGTTGGAAGTTGCAAGCCGTATGCGGCTCAGGTAGAGTCGGAGGGCACAGGGATTGAGTTGATATCAAAGATACAGAAATCATTTGAAAAGGAGGCTTACCAAAATGGCCACCATCATGCCCAAGGAAAAGAAAATCCGGGACGCATTGCAATGGGTCAGTGAGCAGACAGCCGGGGGCAAAAATCAAAAAAAGGCCCTGCAGGAAGCCGTTTTTAAGTTTAACCTGGATCCCAAACAGGAAGATTACCTTTACCGCCTGTTTGCCGATGAAAATACATAACAGGCTCGTGAAACGGGAAATATTTTTCCGCAGAGGGTTGTTGCACCACACCTGGTTTTACGGAAGAAAGAGAGATCGACAATTTGCTGTTCTTGAAGCGTTTATATAGGGAGAACCTTCGGGAATTGATCAGCATCGGCGTCATGTGCCTGGCCGTATTTGTTGCCCTGCTTTTGGTGGGCAAGATGCTTCGGCTCAGACACCTGCTGGTGACTATGGATCTCTCCCTTCTGGATATTGGGACTCTGTTTTTTTATCTCACCCCTTTTTTTCTCATGCTGCTCATCCCGGTGGCGGGTATGATCAGTATGTTTTTGACCTTTCAGCGCATGAGTGGAGACAGAGAGCTCATGGCTCTTCGGGCAGGGGGCATCTCTTTGTCTCAGATCCTGCCCGCTCCGGGTGTGTTTCTCCTTCTTTGTACTGGGTTGACCCTTTTTGTCTCCCTGTACGGGGTCTCCTGGGGGATGGAACGTTTTGAGCATACCCTTTTGGATTTGGCCAAAAACAAGGCCCAGCTCTCATTGCGACCCGGAGTGTTCAACCGTGAATTTCCCGGACTGGTGGTCTATGCCCGAAATGTGGACCGGGAAAGCGGGGAGATGAAAGACGTTTTCATCCAGGATACAACCCATGCCGAACAGGGGGTGAATATTGTGGCTCCCCAGGGACGGGTAGCCATAGATCATAATCAGGGTAAGATCTTCTTTCTCCTGACCAAAGGCCGAATTTATCGTCTTGATCCGGAAAGCATGGAGGTCCTGTCCTTTTCTTCCTACCGGGTCTCGTTGAATTTAAGCCGCCTCCTCCAGGATGTGGATGTGAACCGGGACAAGCCCCGCTACATGTCCTGGGCAGAATTGAACCGGATTGCAGATCGTCCGGATCAATGGCCGGACAAAAAACCGGGATTTTTCCGTACCGTCCAGGTTGAGAGGCATAAAAGATGGGCCTTACCCATGGCCTGTATCGTTTTGGGCTTAGTAGCCCTTCCTCTGGGATGGATACTGGATGAAATCAAACGCCAATATGGATCGATTCTGATCGTAGGGGTCTTTTTTGCCTATTATGCCGTTTTTTCCCTGGGCATCGGTTTGGGTCAGCTGGGGATCCTGCCTCCCTGGGTGGGGGCATGGTCGCCCAATGCTCTTTTTTTGGGGCTGGCCGTGTTCTTGTTCCGCCACGCCCTTCACGAGCGGGGAACCTCGACGGGTAACAGGTGGGCTGTTGCAATCCAAGGTTTGATTCGACGATGAGGATCTTCACCCGTTACCTCTTGGCGAACAACATGCTGGTCATGGGCATATGTCTGTTGACCTGCACCGGGATCTATCTCCTGGTCGATGTCTTTGACCGCTTGGATCGGATGTTGGAATACGGTGCCTCCGGGTGGGATATAGCTGTCTATTTTGGGGCCAAAATTCCCTTGATCCTGTCCCAGATTCTCCCTGGTGTTTTGTTTTTAGGTTTGGCCGTTCAGATCACCGGCATGCGCAAACGCCGGGAAATCACGGCCTTGGAGGCTGGGGGGGTCTCGTTTTTCCGCCTGGCTTTGGGTGTGATCATGCTGGGAATATTTTGGACCGGGGCCCAGTTGATTTTCTCCCAAGCCCTTGGGGTCCCCGGACAGAAGATGAGTGAGAGAGTTTGGGATTTCCTGGGACAGAAAAACGGCCAACAGGAAACCAGAATCGTTGATGTCTGGGTCCGAAACCATGGATATATCGTTCACTTAGGCTCTGTCTGGCCCATGCAACAGAATGCAGACCGGATTTGGGTGTATGATGTGGGTGAAGAGTTCACGGGCATCAAAAGCCTGATCCGGGCCGATTCCCTTCAGGTTGTGGCTGGGAACTGGCAAGTGCGCGATGCTCAAGTCTTTGACCCCAAAACTTTTCAGTTTTCAAAGCAAGATGTTTTGACCCTGCCCATTGAACTCAACTTACGTTCTCTGCCCATTGCAAATGAGGATATTGATCCAGAAGAAATGTCTTTATGGGAGTTGTCGTCACATATTCAACGGTTACAGGAATCCGGAACAAATGTTGAAGTGTTACGAACAGCCTGGCATCTGAAGCTGAGCTATGCCTTTTCGGCCTTGGTCTTGTCCCTTGTAGCTCTGGTCTTGACCAGAAAATGGGAAAACCCCTTTCTGGTTATCAGTACTGGGCTGGGGGTGATTTTTTTGTTGTTTGCCGTGCACACCATGGGGGGAACCCTGGGTGAAAGCGGGGATCTGGCACCCTGGCTGGGGGCTTGGCTGGGCAATGCCCTGGTCGGGACTTCTGCCCTGGCCGTATTGGTGAATCTAGTTTGGGGATTAAGATAGGCGGTTTTCGGACATGATTTCTTGGATGCGAAGAACAAGGTCTTTGCTTCCCTGCCCGGTTTTGGCCGAGAATAAGAGCGGCAGGGTTTGAGAGACGGTTATGTCCTTCCAGGTACGTTGAATCTTGGACCGCCAGCCCATTTTGGTCTTGTCGACTTTGGTTAAAACGGGCAAGATGGCTATTTGTTGCCCTTTGAAGGAGCTGACCAATTCCAGGTCCAGCTGTTGGGGCGGCAGACGGCTGTCGATAAGGACCATGACTTCCATGACCTGACCCAGGTTGGACTCAAAATATTTATTCACCAACTTGGCCCATAGTTCACGTTCCTTTTTGGAGCGCTTGGCATACCCGTATCCGGGCAGATCTACAAGATAACCATGAAATGCGGGCATCCAATACAGATTAATACTTCGTGTTTTGCCCGGACTGGAACTGGTTTTGGCCAAAGATTTTCTGCCGGCCAGGGTATTGATCAGACTGGATTTTCCAACGTTTGAGCGTCCGGAGATGACTAGGTGCGGCCCCGGCCAGGTCTGGATTTGATCCAGAGTATAGATGGTATGGGCGAGCTCAAGGTGTAAAGTCATAGCAAATCGTTTCCAATCAAGACATGGGGCAAAGGGGGAAGCTGTGCATAAAAGTCTTGTTTTTCTTTTTATTTTTTGTTTTTGTGCAGCCTGCACGCAGACACAAAAAAATGCGGTTTTCTTGGCTGAGGGAATCCATACTACACAGTGGCAGGAGTCAGCAACTGCCAGGGTTTCCTGCGATCTCCAGGATATCCCGGCAGGAAAGGATCCAAAATCCATTCTGCAGGAACGAGGACTCCTGCAAGGAGTGAAAAGCATATTCAATTCCTGGCTCACCAAGCGTCTTCTTTTCCAACAGTTGCCCTCTGGCCACTCGGATGCCGAGAAAACGGAGTTTGTGCAAATAGATACAAAAGCCGAAGCAGTCCTTGATCAGGAAACGGATATGTGTACCCAGACCTTTGATGTGCAGGCCAGATTTGAACCGCTGGCCAATCTGGAGGGAGAAATCATAGACCTGGAAGGCGAACGATCCATGGCCGCGAGCTTTGATCAAGTCCTGATCCGGGGACAAAGCTGGACCTCACGGGCCCAAGGAGCCTTTTTCATTATAGCCAGAACGGTTCCGGAAACACAGGGGCAGGCCTTGCGTATAATCGGATCCGGTCGTATCTATCATGTCCTTGGTTCCTTGGCTCAAGGTCAACTTTTGGAGACCAACAGAGAGATTCAGGTGGGTGATCGTATTTATCCGGTGTGGATATCCACCCAAGGGCTAAAGGAAGAGCAGCCGGATATGGCCCCGAAGGCGGGTACAGACGTGCCTGAGGTTGTGGTTGAGCCCCAGCCACTGCCCCACCAGAAATGGTCGGAGCCGAAAGAGCCCAAGTGACTGCAAGTGCATACAGTATGTGCACTCGATCAATCCGGCGGAAGGATAGAGGGGAAAGTCCATGCGCACGTATTCGTTTCTGATTCTCAACGGCCCCAATCTTGGCCATTTAGGCCGCAGACAGCCTCAGATATACGGCCACAACTCCATGGATGAGCTGCCGAATATGATCGCCACCTGCCTGGGTCCGGACAAGGCACAACAGATCGTTTGGGAAACAGACCACAAAAACGGGGAAGGGGCCTTGATTGATCGCCTGGAACAGGCCTGGATGGATAAGAATGACGGCATTGTTCTCAATGCCGGGGCCTATACCCATACCAGTCTGGCCTTGGCCGACTGTCTGGCCTGGATCGGGATACCGTGTGTGGAAGTGCATTTAAGTAATGTTTGGTCCAGACAGGAGCAAATACGGCACCAAAGCCTGATCGCCTCCTCCTGCCTGGGGGTGATTGCCGGTTTTGGATTGATGGGTTATGCAATGGCCGTTTTGGCTTTGGTTCAGCACTTGGAGAACAACTCATGAACATAATTGGGGGATCGATTGTATGTATAGCACGTCCGACATCCGCAATGGCTTGAAAATCGAGCTGGATGGCAACCCGTACGAGGTATTAAGTTTTGAACACTCCAAAGTGGGCCGGGGCGGGGCCCATATCAAAAGCAAGCTGCGCAACTTGATGACCGGTACGGTCATGGACCATACCTTCCGCTCCGGAGAAAAGATCAGCAAGCCGGATTTAATGGCCAAAGATATGCAGTTTTTGTATCGGGACAATGATCATTTTGTGTTTATGGACATGGAAACCTATGAACAGGTGGATGTGGATGCTGAAACACTCAAGGGCAAGGGCGGGTACTTAACAGATGGCCAGGAGATCAAGGTCCTCACCTTCAACGACAAGGTGATCGATCTGCAGCTTCCACCATCCGTGGTCATGCGCGTGGCGGATACCGAGCCCGGGGTCAAGGGGGATACGGTCAGTGGAGCCAGTAAGCCGGCTACTTTGGAGAGCGGGATAACGGTCAGCGTTCCATTGTTCATCGAACCCGGAGATATGATAAAGGTGGACACCAGGTCTGGTGAATACCTGGGTCGCCAATAACCTTGCAATATGACCTTCCATCAATGTGGGGCCCCAGAGTTTCATGGTCACAATAGACGGCAATAAGTTGGTCAGGGAGATCAGCGGCCTGGGTTTGGCCTGCTTCACTATTTTTTTGTTCTTGAGCCTGGCCACGTATTCCTCCCTGGACCCCAGCCTGAACAGGGCGGTCTCTGATCTTGGGTCTGTGCATAACGCCGGCGGAGTGATTGGGGCTTTTCTGTCCGGTCTCCTGGTGGATGTGTTCGGCCTAGGAGCCTGGGCGGTTCCCTTGCTGACCACCTATGCCACCGCAGGCCTGATCCGGCCTGCCTGGCGTCTGCGTTGGACTCGGTGGCCCGGAATGGGGGTTGTCCTTCTCAGCGTTCTTTTGCTGTTTGAGGCCCTCAGTGCACACAGCGTATTCCGAGCCGGTGATATGAGTGGGGGGGGATATGTTGGGCGTAAGCTCTTGCAGCTGAGCACCGAGTATCTCCATGCCCCGGGAAGCATTGTGGTCTGGCTGTTTCTGGCCCTGGTCGGCCTGCAAACGGCGTTTCGTATCTCCTGGTCCTCACTCATCGGGACGCTTCTGCAGGCTGCAAGGACAGTTGTCTCCTGGTGCGGCTTCCTTTTGGCTGGACTGCTCGGCATGGGGAGACAATTTTTTTTCTGGAGATCATCCGAAAGAAAAGAGGCAAAGAAAAAAGTACCTCCTGTGCAGGAAAAGCCCCAGAAAAAAAGGGCTTCCAAAGACAAACAGCAACAGGCCAAGTCCCCCCCACCCCATCCGTCCAGTCCGAAAAAAGATGAAATCTCAACCCCCAGCCCTCCGGTCAAGCGTTTAAGCTCGGAGTACGATTTTCCGCCCCTCAGTCTTCTGGATCAGGTTCCGGTTCAGGAGGAACACACCTCGGAAGACCTGCAAGCCTTGGCCGAAAGACTTTCCTCTTGCCTGGAGGAGTTCGGTGTTCAAGGCACGGTAGTGGAGATCAAGTCCGGTCCAGTAGTCAGTATGATCGAATTTCGTCCGGCACCAGGGATTAAAATCAGCCGCATCGCCAATCTCAGTCACGATTTGGCTCTGGCCTTGAAGGCTTCGGCGGTGCGCATTGAGGCCCCTATCCCGGGCAAAGATTTGGTGGGGGTGGAAATACCGAATCGCAAACGGAAGACCGTCCATTTCCGATCCATTATCGATTCAAGTGCCTTCCAGAAAACGGACCAGGACCTGACTATGGCCCTGGGTCAAGATATTCAGGGCCAGGCCAGGGTGGAGTCCCTGACCCGCATGCCGCACTTGTTGGTGGCCGGAGCCACCGGGGCTGGAAAGAGCGTATGTTTAAACAGCATCTTAACCAGCTTCTTGTTTACTCATTCTCCCCAGAACCTCAAGCTGATGCTGGTCGATCCCAAAAGAATCGAAATGGCCCCATACGCAGATTTGCCCCATCTCATCCACCCGGTGGTCACGGAAATGGATATGGCCAAGACGGCCTTGGAATGGGCAGTGCACGAGATGGATCGGCGATACCAGGCAATGGCCAGACTCAGCGTACGCAACATAGAGGCCTACAATGCGAAATTGAGCAAAATGGGCCAAGAGCTCCCTGAGGACATGCAGGATCTGGAACCAATGCCCTTTTTAGTCCTCATCATCGACGAGCTGGCCGATCTGATGTTTACAGCCGGTAAAGAAGCCGAGGCCAGTATCGTCCGTCTGGCCCAGCTGGCCCGAGCGGCCGGCCTGCATTTGATTATCGCCACTCAGAGACCCTCTGTGGATGTGGTCACCGGGCTTATTAAAGCCAACTTTCCGGCCAGGATCGCTTTCCAGGTCAGCTCCAAACACGACTCCCGAACCATACTGGACACCGGTGGGGCGGAATATTTACTAGGCAAAGGAGACATGCTTTTTAAATCCAGTGCCGGACGGATGGAGCGGATTCACGGGGCCTATATTAGTGATAATGAGATCAATGCCGTGATCGACTTTTGGAAAAACAAGCACCCGATCCCTGAACAGGTGGACCTGACGGAGTGGAGACAGGAACAGCGCGGGGAGAACGGCAATGGCGGGGAGGATGATGTCAGCCAGGATCCACTGTACGACGAAGCTGTGCAGTCGGTGATAAGTAGTGGAAAAGCCTCCATTTCCATGATCCAGCGCCAAATGCGCATCGGATTTAATCGAGCTGCCCGCTTCATTGAACAAATGGAGCGGGATGGGATTATCGGTCCCCAGGAGGGAAGCAAGCCCAGAACGGTATTCAGGCAATAAGATTTCTGCGCAGCCTCTGGCTGCGCAGAAATCTTAATTACGAGCTTTGCCTGTAGCAAATTCCTCCTTTTTTGCCCTTTTGGGCAAAAAATATTTCAGATTTGCCACAGGCAAAGCTGAACTAGAACGTCTCCCAATGGGTAAACTCGTTGATTTCTCTTCGATTAGGAGCGGAAGGGGTCTGGGCCGGAACCCCGACCGGAATCAAGGTGACCAGTTCGAACCCTTCAGGCACCTGGAGCACCTTGGCCGCTTGATCATGGTCAAAGAGACCGAGAATGACAGATCCCAAACCCATGGCGTGGGCGGCAAGGCTCAAATTCTGGCAGGCCAGACCCAGGTCGAACATATACCAGTCCCCAAACTTGGTAGGGGCTTGCCCTTTGTAAAAACCCGAGGTTTGTAGCTTGGCGCATACACCGAAAATCACCGGAGCCTGGACCACAGCTTTGGTTCCCGGGTTTCCTTTGGCCATGGTTTCTTGAAGCTGGGACTTGATGGTCTCATCCCGGACAACGATGATTTCCCAGCATTGAGTATTGGCCCAGGATTCGGCCCAGCGGACTGCTTCCAGAAGGGTTTGAACTTGATCATCGGTGAGCGGTTGGTCTTCAAACTTACGTACTGTGCGCCGTTCCTTGATGGCCTGAATAAGATCCGTCATGCGTAACCTCCTTGCGGCCGGGCTGATACCAACCCCGATTTGTACAATTGAAGTTTTCAGATGATTCTGATACCAAATCCTGAGTCTAATCAGCCCGATGTGTTGAGTCGAAAATGCGCCTACCTTTGTGACCAATATGTGTAACCATTCTATGGCTTGAAGTCTACAGCCTGGTTGAGCAATGGCAGGTAAACTGTATTTTTGTTGTGGGAAGATGATTCCTGAAGATCCCGATATGGAGTGGAAAGGAGCTGGAGCATGCAAAAAATCAAAGTGGCAATCGCCGGGGTGGGCAATTGCGCAAGTTCTCTTATTCAAGGTTTTTTTTACTACCGGGACAAGACCCCTGAAGATGCTATCGGGCTCATGCATTGGGAAATTGGGGGCTATAAACCCAGCGATATTCAAGTAGTGGCTGCATTTGATATTGATAAGCGCAAGGTGGGACGGGACATATCAGAAGCCATCTTTGCTCCACCCAACTGTACACAGACCTTCTTTTCCCAGATTCCCAATCACGGTGTTTCCGTCCATATGGGCCGAATCTTGGACGGGTTTTCCGAACATATGCAGGGCTACAAGGAACATAACACTTTTGTTCCGGCCGAGGAGCCGGAACCGGATACAGCCGAGGTTGTGGCTCACCTCAAAAAGAGTGGGGCGGAAATGCTCCTCAATTACCTCCCGGTTGGATCGGAACAAGCGGTCAACTTTTATGCCCAGTGCGCCCTGGAGGCTGGTATTGGATTCGTCAACAATATGCCGGTGTTTATTGCCAGCAATCCTGCATGGGCTCAACTGTTTACCGAGAAGAACGTTCCCATCATCGGGGACGATATTAAGTCGCAAATGGGAGCCACCATCGTCCACAGGGTGTTGACCGACCTTTTTCGACGCCGGGGGGTCCCACTGCAACGAACCTACCAACTGAATACCGGGGGCAATACCGACTTTTTGAACATGCTGAACAGAAGCCGCCTCTTGTCCAAGAAGACCTCCAAGACAGAGGCTGTTCAGGCCGTGGCCGGAAAGCGGCTGAACGAGGACGATATTCACGTCGGCCCCAGCGATTATGTGGCCTGGCAAAAGGACAACAAGATCGCTTTTATTCGCATGGAAGGCAAGCTCTTTGGGGATGTAGGCATCAATCTGGAGTTGCGCTTGTCGGTGGAAGACTCACCCAACTCCGCTGGTTGCGGCATTGATGCCATCCGGTGTATCAAGGTGGCCCTGGAACGGGGACAGGGAGGACCGCTTCTCGGCCCCTCTTCCTATTTCATGAAGCACCCCCCTGTACAGTACAATGACGATACAGCCTGGCAGAAAACCGAAGATTTTATCCTCGGGCGGGGGGAGTAGATCGATCAATCCGCAAAGCCTGAAAAAATGCCTGAACTGCCTGAAGTAGAAACCATCGCCAGGGGATTGCGCTCCCTGGTTCAGGGCCGTTGCATAGACCGGATGGAAGTCCTTTTTTCGGGCTGTATGCAAGGCGATATCCACGCCTTTAGCACTCAATTGCCTGGATGCAGGATCATAGATGTCCGCAGGCGGGGGAAACTGCTTTTTTTCGATCTTTCAACAGGATTGCACTTGGTCAGTCACTTAAAGATGACCGGCAAATTCATCTTTTTTCCGCCCTCCAAATATGAGCTCAGCACCCACACTCGGTGCATATTTCATTTCAATGACGGAAGTACCTTGACCTTTCAAGATCAGCGCAAATTCGGCTACCTGCGGCTCATGGACCTGGATGAATTGATGGCTTGGCCCTTTTTTGCGCAATTGGGACCGGAACCCCTGGAGATGTCCGAAGATGATTTCGTCTCCCGCCTGCAATCCAGAAAGGCGACAATCAAGTCTCTCCTCTTGGATCAGACCTGTATTGCCGGGATCGGGAATATCTATGCCGACGAAAGCCTCCATCTGGCCGGGATCCATCCCCAAACTCCCGGAGATAGTCTGTCCCGGGAAAAGCTCAGCTTCCTGCACCACTGCCTGCATCAGGTCTTGAACTTGGCTCTGGAAGCTGGAGGGAGTTCGTTTCGAGACTATGTGGACGGACTGGGCCGGCCGGGATCCT
Source organism: uncultured Desulfohalobiaceae bacterium (assembly GCA_964619345.1). Classification (GTDB taxonomy): domain Bacteria; phylum Desulfobacterota; class Desulfovibrionia; order Desulfovibrionales; family Desulfothermaceae; genus Desulfovermiculus. Next base: position 4,521 of record CAZUER010000031.1, on the reverse strand, counting down.
ACCAGGACACCTTTTTGGTCTACGGGCGTCGAGGACAAGCCTGCCGGCATTGCGGAAGGGGATTGGAAAAGATACAGGTGGCTGGCCGGACCTCGGTCTTTTGTCCCTGCTGTCAAAATCCATTCAAGATTACTCAGGAGTAATCTTGAATGGATTTTGTCGATGCACTAGTGCCGCGTCATATGCGCATTGTCCGGTTGAGGGCACGAAATCTTTCTTCCTCTGATTCCCCTCCCTCCCGCCTGTCTTCCAGGCGGGAGGGAGGGGCCAGGGGAGGGTTCTTTTTTTTGCGACAAATGAGATGTGCCAAGGTACTTGGTCACAGACCAAAAATATTGTTGAATTTTACAGCTTACACCGGAGCAAATGGACCATGAGCAAAGCGCCCCTCTCCAAAGGGTATGAACCACAAAACGTTGAAAAGAAATGGCTGCAATTCTGGGAGGATGAAAACACATTTACCCCGGATGTCGATTCACCCCAGGAACCCTTTTCCATAGTCATTCCCCCGCCCAACGTGACCGGATCCCTGCATATGGGACATGCATTGAATCTGACCCTGCAGGATATTTTGTGTCGCTATAAACGCCAGCAGGGGTATAATGTGCTCTGGGTCCCGGGTACGGACCATGCCGGCATTGCCACCCAGAACGTGGTGGAACGATCCCTGGCCCAGGAGGGAGTGAGCAGGGACCAATTGGGCCGGGAGAGGTTTGTGCAGCGGGTTTGGGAATGGAAACAGGAATACGGGGATAAGATATTACATCAGGTCCAGCGCATGGGGGCCTCGGTGGATTGGTCCAGAGTGCGTTTTACCATGGATGACGGTTTGTCCCGGGCCGTACGCGAGGTTTTTGTCCAGCTGTACGAAAAAGGCCTCATCTATCAGGGCGACTATATTATCAACTGGTGCCCCCGTTGCCTGACAGCCCTGGCAGATCTGGAAGTGGATTATGATGAAAAGGACGGCAGTCTGTACCACTTGCGCTACCCGGTTGTGGACAGCGATCAGGAGGTGGTCATCGCTACCACCAGGCCGGAGACCATGCTGGGGGATACGGCTGTGGCTGTGCATCCGGAGGATGAACGCTCTACCCACCTCATCGGCCTGGAAGTAGAGCTTCCTCTGGTTGGACGCAAAATCCCTGTGATTGCAGATTCTTATGTGGACCGCGAGTTCGGAACAGGGTGCCTGAAAGTGACCCCGGCCCATGATCCCAACGATTTTGACCTGGGCACCACCCATGGCCTGGAGTTTATCCGGGTCATTGATGAACACGGCCGGATGACCCCGGAAGCCGGGGAAAGATATGCCGGATTGGACCGGATTGAATGCCGCAAGCAGGTTGTCAAGGACTTAAAGGAGCAGGGATTTCTGATCAAGCAGGAAGCCTACAGGCACAAGGTGGGGCAGTGCTATCGGTGCCAAACGGTTATTGAACCAACTGTTTCCAAGCAATGGTTTGTGGCCACGGCCTCCCTGGCCCACCAGGCCAAAGCGGCTGTGGACAAGGGCGATACCCAGATCTTTCCGGCCAACTGGAAGAACCTGTATGACGAATGGCTGGACACTATTCGGGACTGGTGCATATCCCGTCAGATCTGGTGGGGACATCGCATTCCAGCCTGGACCTGCCCGGATTGCGGCCAGCTCATAGTGGCCCGGGAAGAGCCCGTCCATTGTCCGGCCTGCCAGGGAAGCGAGCTTGTTCAGGACCGGGATGTCCTGGATACCTGGTTCTCTTCTGCTCTGTGGCCGTTCAGCACCCTGGGCTGGCCTGACCATACCCGGGATCTTGAGGTCTTTTATCCCACCAGCGTTTTGATCACCGGGTTTGATATCATCTTTTTCTGGGTGGCCAGGATGATGATGATGGGGCTGGAGTTCATGCACGAAGTCCCTTTCCGTCACGTGTACATCCATGCCCTGGTCCGGGACGAAGAGGGCAGAAAGATGAGCAAGTCCACGGGGAACGTCATTGACCCCCTGGACATGATAGAAAACTATGGAGCGGATTCCCTGCGTTTCACTCTGGCCGTGTTCGCGGCCATGGGCCGGGATGTGAAGCTCTCCGAGTCCAGAATCGAGGGTTACAAACACTTTATCAACAAGATATGGAACGCGGCCCGCTTTGCTTTGCTCAATCTGGATCAGGATGTCCACCCCCTGGATAGAAGCTCGGTTTCCGGGTTCAGTCACCGCTTTATCCTGCATGAGTTGGAGCAGACCAAGAAACAGGTCATGTCGGCCCTGGATAACTACCATTTCAATCAAGGGGCTCAGACCTTGTACCAGTTCGTGTGGCACACGTACTGCGACTGGTATCTGGAAATGATTAAGCAGGAGCTGAGCAGCCAGGATTCCGCGGTTCTTTCCCAGGCCCAGTCCTGCCTGCTGCACACTCTGGCCGAAATCTTGACCCTCCTTCATCCATTCACCCCTTTTGTCAGCCAGGAGATATGGTCCCACCTGCCCAATCGGGAGGAGCCCAATCTGGCCGCAGTGCATTTTCCGGCTTTGAGTCCGGAAATCGAAGATGAAGCCCTGAGCAGGGATATGGAGTTTTTGCAAGGGGTGGTGGTCAGTATCCGCAATATTCGAAGTGAACTGAATATCTCTCCCTCTGTGCAACTGGATGTCCTGGCTCAGGCCGGAGGGCAAGGGGCTGATTTCCTGCAAGAACAAAAGGAAGTCATCTGCAATCTGGCCAGGTTGAGCACCTTGACCATTCAGGCCGAGATTGCTCCACCCCAGGCCGTGGCCAGCGCAGTGGTTCAGGGCTGTGAAATCTATGTGCCTTTGGAAGGAATCGTCGATTTTGAGGCTGAACTGACTCGTCTGGGCAAGCAGCTGGCCAAAATAGATAAGGATATGCAGGGCCTGAGCAAAAAGTTGGACAATGAGAACTTTGTGGCCAAGGCCCCGGCCGAAGTGGTGGATAAGGAGCGGGCCCGGCTGGCCGAGCTGCAGGAGAAACGGGGCAAGCTGGCCGAGTTGCAGGAGAGGCTGCAGCAGTGTATAGCCTAAATTCATGGCCGCCATGGCGGCCATGAATTTAATATAAAATATCAGACGATTATGTGTCAGACCTGCCAACGGCAGGGCTCGTATGAAACAAGGTTTTATCCTGAAGAGGGCCAGCCCTTGAGGGCAAGGGCGGCCTACCTGCGAGCCGGGTTCTTCCAGTTTCATACTCGATCAAACAGGCGGCCGCCAGAGGCAGCGCTGACACTTGAAACCTTGGATCAAAGATCAAGTATGAGCAAAGTTTATCTTCTAGGGGCCGGCCCTGGCGACCCGGGGCTCTTAACCCTCAAAGCCAGGGATATTCTGGCTGTTGCCGATACCGTGGTCTACGACTACCTGGCCAGCCCCGGCCTTTTGAAGCACTGCCGGGAGGACGCCGAACTCATCTATGTGGGGAAAAAGGGTGGTGAGCACACCCTGGGGCAGGCAGACATCAACGCCCTGCTGGTGGATAAGGCCCAGGCTGGACTGTGTGTGGCCAGGCTGAAAGGGGGAGATCCGTATGTTTTCGGCCGGGGAGCTGAGGAAGCTGAAGATCTGGTGGCTGCCGGAGTGGATTTTGAAGTCGTGCCTGGGGTGACCTCGGCAGTAGCTGCTCCGGCTTACGCCGGCATACCCCTGACCCATCGTTTGTATGCTTCCTCAGTGACCTTCATAACCGGGCACGAGGATCCGACCAAAGAACAGAGCGCCCATAACTGGCCGGCCTTGGCCCAGAGCGCCAGCACCCTGGTCTTTTTTATGGGGGTCAAGAATTTGGAATCCATAGCTCACAATTTGATTCAGGCCGGGCTAGACTCTCAGACCCCGGCCGCCCTGGTCCGCTGGGGAACCACCTGCCAACAGCAAACTCTGACCGCACGTGTGGAAGACATTGCCCCCAAAGCTCGGGAGGCCGGTTTTCGGGCTCCGGCCTTGTTGATTGTCGGCCAGGTGGTCGGATTAAGAGATACTCTGTCCTGGTTTGAACATAAGCCATTGCTGGGCCGGGGGGTGGTGGTCACCCGGGCCCGGGAGCAGGCCAGCGCCCTGTTGCAGCTGTTAGAGGACCATGGGGCCTGCTGTTTTGAGTTTCCGACCATCGCTATCTCCGGTCTGGACGATACCCAGGGTATCCAAGCGGCTGTTGACCGCTTGTCCCATTATGATTGGTGTATCTTTACCTCTGTGAACGGGGTCAAGCACTTTTGGTCGGTATTGGAAAACAAGGGACTGGATACCCGGGCTCTGGGCCGGGCCAAGGTGGGAGCCATCGGACCGGCTACGGCTCAGGCCCTCATGGACCGGGGAATACGTCCGGAAGTGGTCCCGGAAAAATATGTGGCCGAGTCCGTGGTTCACAGCCTGGCCCGGGAAGGAATCGAGGGTCGAAAAGTGCTCATACCCAGAGCGGAAATAGCCAGGGAGATCCTGCCTGAAGAGCTTATCAGGGCCGGAGCCGAAGTGGACGTGGTTCCGGTCTATCGAACCGACCTGGCCGAGCAGAGCGGGGA
>CAZUER010000030.1:0-33406 GCA_964619345.1 uncultured Desulfohalobiaceae bacterium | reverse complement strand
CTTTCTTTTTTCCGTCAAGTAAGGAGGAATCATGCCGTCCCGCAGGGAACTTGCCAATGCCATCCGTGTCTTGAGTATGGATGCCGTTCAAAAAGCCAATTCTGGCCACCCCGGAGCGCCTATGGGCATGGCCGATATTGCCGAAGTGCTCTGGAACGAGTATCTCAATCACAATCCCCAGGATCCGAACTGGCCCAACCGAGACCGGTTTGTCCTCTCCAATGGGCACGGATCAATGCTGTTGTATGCTTTGCTGCATTTGAGTGGATATGACGTGAGTATGGAAGATATCCAGGCTTTCCGCAGCCTGCACTCCAAGACACCGGGACATCCTGAATACGGCTTGACTCCTGGGGTGGAAACCACCACCGGCCCCCTGGGTCAGGGTGTGGCTAATGCCGTGGGCATGGCCATTGCCGAGCGGATTTTGGCTTTTCAGTTCAACCGGGACCAGTTTCCGATAATTGATCACTATACTTACGTCTTCCTCGGAGACGGATGTATGATGGAAGGCGTCTCCCACGAGGCCTGCTCCTTGGCTGGAACTTTGGGCCTGGGAAAACTTATTGCCGTGTATGACGACAACGGCATCTCCATTGACGGGAAAATCGTATCCTGGTTCAGTGACGATACCGCCAAGCGTTTTGGGGCCTACGGCTGGCATGTGATCTCTGGAGTGGACGGGCATGACAGCCGGGCTGTGCTGCAGGCCCTGGACCAGGCCCGGGAGGTAACGGATCGGCCCAGCTTGATTTGTTGTCGAACCCAGATCGCCTTTGGTTCTCCCCAACTGGCCGGAAGCCACAAAGCCCATGGGGCGCCTTTGGGCCATGATGAAGTCCAGGCTGTCCGCAAGGAGTTGGGCTGGGAACATCCGCCCTTTGTCCTGCCTCCGGATATTGCCCAGGCCTGGGACGCTCGGGACAAGGGGGCCAAGGCTCAAGCGGAGTGGGAGGCCATGTTGACCCGGTACGCCGACGTCTACCCGGACCTGGCGGCTGAGTTCAAGCGGCGAATGGCTGGGAAGCTGCCTGAGGAGTTCTCCGGCTTGGCCTGGAAAGCGGTGCATGAGCTGCAGTCCAAAGCTCAGGTTATGGCCACCAGGAAAGCTTCCAAAATGGCCCTGGAAGAACTTGCCCCTCTGCTGCCGGAGCTTTTTGGCGGATCAGCTGACTTAAGCGGTTCCAACCAGACCATGTGGTCCGATTCCCGGCCGGTGAGCAAGGAGGGTTGGGAGGGCAATTATTTGCATTACGGAGTGCGGGAGTTCGGCATGGCGGCTATCATGAACGGTTTGGCTCTGCATGGGGGTCTTATCCCCTATGGAGGAACTTTTCTGGTCTTTTCCGATTATGCCCGCAACGCCATGCGTCTGTCCGCTCTGATGGGGGTGCGGGTGGTGTATGTTTTAACCCACGATTCCATTGGCCTGGGTGAAGACGGTCCCACCCATCAGCCGGTGGAACACGCCTCATCCCTGCGTCTTATGCCCAATATGCATGTCTGGCGGCCATGCGACACAGTGGAAAGCGCTGTGGCCTGGAGCTCGGCCTTGACCCGGCAGGGACCAAGCTCCCTTCTTTTCTCCCGTCAGAGCACCCAGCACCAAGACCGCCACCCGGACACGGTACAGGCCATAGCCAGGGGCGGATATGTGCTCTTTGATCCCTCAACTTCCCCCCAGGCCATCATCCTGGCCACTGGTTCGGAGGTAGAGCTGGCTGTCCAGGCAGCCAAGAACCTGCAGAATCAGGGGTACGCGGCTCGGGTGGTCTCCATGCCCTGTGCGGAGATCTTTGCGGATCAAAGCCAGGAGTACAAGGAGAGCGTCCTTCCGAAGGAAGTACAGGCTAGGCTGGCCGTTGAGGCCGCAGGCCAGGATTGGTGGTACAAGTATGTGGGGATGCAAGGGCGGGTCTTGGGAATTGACCGTTTTGGCGAATCCGCCCCAGGGTCTGATTTATATGCCTTCTTCAACCTGACTGTGGACCGGGTGGAAGAGGAGGTCATATCCTTGCTGGAACAAAATAATCCGGCCTCATGACTAAAATTCGGGGCCGGCCTTTTGAAAGGCCGGCCCCGAATTTTAATTGATTTTTTTCAGCTCAAAGAGCTTCTTCTGCTGCATGGATATGATGTGGTAGTATTGGTTTTGGGGCACGTAAATATACGGGACGTCCTCGATCCGGCGGTAAAGGAAGTGGGCCAGGATCATGCGGTTTACGGCCCGATGCCCGACAATGACGATATGATCCGCATTTCCGCTTAAAAACAAGGCCTTTTTCACTCCCCGGTCGATCCGGGTCCGCATGCTCACATAGCCCTCGCCCTGGGGGTAAACGTAGTTGTATTTGTCCATGAGCCGTTCGTAATACACGTGGGGCATCTGGGTTTTGATCTCTTCATATGTCATTTCTTCACAGACCCCAGCATCTATCTCATTGAACTCCTCAAGTTGGATCAAGGTGCAACCGCTGGACTGCTTATCGCAAATGGGCTTGGCCGTTTGCCAGGTCCGCTGCTTTCGGCTGCAAAATATGTACGGCAGGCGGATGGATTTGAAGGTATAGCTCAATCGAAAGGCCTGCTCCTGGCCTTTATCCGTGAGGGGAGCATCCCCCCCGATACGCTCAACGGTATTGTCCGTGGTCTGACCGTGGCGGACCAGGAAGAGGTTTTTCACGTAATCTGTGACCAGCAAATCGCGCAGCTGTTCAAAGTGGGGCAGATGATCCTTGAGCCAGAACTTGAGGATCTTGTTGTGCAGGGAGTCCACCTGGATGTAATTGGCTTCGTCTTGAAAGGGACTGGCGATATGTTCGTAGTATTTGATCCGCTCTTTAAAGCTGGCCACCGCATCCTGGTGGGAGAAATGGGCAAACTCCGGCGAGCGGACCTTGCGGTTGATGTTGGCCTCCAGGATCTCCGGGTCCGAGTTAACGGTCTCAATGAACAAAACCGGGTGATCGGTGAGCATGGACAGAATGAGCTCCCGCCTTTTGCGGCTCACATTGGTGGCATCCAAGATGGCCACATCTCCGCCCTGAGCAATGAATTGGGCCGCGTTCTTTATGTTGGTGACCGCAATATGCTCCCGCATGGCTGTTCCCTGGGTGTTGTTGGGATCGTAAAAATCGGCCCCAGCTGTGTTCCGATCGATGAGCCTGCGTCGTAAATCGCCGTTGTTAAAGATTTCAGTGGCAATGTCGCTGGCCAAAAAGCTTTCTTTGATCCGGGCCGCGATGGTCGATTTGCCGCGGGCAGGGAGCCCGGTCATAACAATGTACAGTTTTTGTGTAGAGTTGGGCATGGTCTGTTTTCGCTTTTGTTAGTCTATGGATCTGAAAAGATCTTTGAGTCGCAATTGGGGGCCGGAATCCAGGCGGGTCAGACCCAAGGCCAGGGCCTGAGAAAGGGCTTCCTTCCGAGCCCGGGCGGGCTGGGAAGTGCATAGCTCCGGAAAAGAAGAAGCGTCCCCACAGGGCCGGTATTGATCCATGATATTCACATAGGTGTTCGGGGAAACCTCATTGGCCAGAAAGGATAACCACTCCTGGGTTCCGGCCAGATCCCCGGGCATGAGCAAGTGACGGACCAAGAGCCCGCGAGTTGCTTTCCCCTCCTGGTCAAGAATCAAGTCTCCCACCTGCCGGTGCATTTCCAGAATGGCTTTCCTGGCCCGCTGGGGATAGTCCTCGGCCTGGCAGTAGGTGCGGGCAGGGGAGGGATCAAAGAATTTGGTGTCCGGCATATAGATGTCCACTATCCCTTCCAGCATGCGCAGGGTCTTTAGACGGTCATAGCCGGAGGAGTTGTAGACAATAGGCAGATCCAGGCCCTGCTGGAGTGCAGAAGCCAAGGCCTCCAGAACCTGGGGAACCACATGGGAGGGGGTGACCAGGTTGATGTTGATGGCCCCTTGGGCTTGCAATTCAAGCATGATCTTGGCCAGTTGTTCCGGCCCGACTTCTTGCCCGTTTCCTGCGTCGTGGCTGATATCAAAATTCTGGCAAAAAACGCAGCCCAGATTGCACCCGGCAAAGAAAATGGTCCCTGACCCCTGCCTGCCCACCAAGGGGGCTTCCTCCCCGAAATGCAGATGGGCCGAGGCCACTTTGGCCCTTCGGCCGGTTTGACAAAAGCCAAGCTCATCCTGGAGTCTGTTGACCCGGCACTGTCTGGGGCATAACTGGCATTCGGCCAGGGAGGATACTGCATGTTCGGCCCTGGCTTGCAGCTGGTTTATCCCCAGCTGTTTATATGCTGGCGTCATGGCTGATTCCCCGATGAAGTTCAATTGAGAGTACAGCTTGCCTTGATCTATACAAGAGGTCAATATTCAGCTTTGTCTTCGGCAAATCTAAAACCTGCAGAGAGTATCCAAAGGAGAGAGCATGGGCATTATGTCTGCCAGCGGGAGTTTTACCCGGTACCGGGTTATAGAGGAAGTACCCAAGGGGTTGTGGCTGCAGATCCAGGACCGCTTGGTCCAAGACAGTTTTCAGGAAATTGATGACACTGCGGATGAACATGCCCATGGCTGGGTGAGCATAGAAGATATGCTGGATACAGCCTGGGCCTCGGGGACACCTTTTAAGGGAGAATACGTGGCTTTTGCCTTGCGCCTGGACACCAGGCGCATCCCGGCGGCAGTTTTTAAGAAGTACTATCAAATAGGGCTGCAAGAGGCCATGGCCAAGGCCAAGGAGCAGGGAAGAAAGTTTGTGGGTCGGGAAGCCAAGAAGGAACTCAAGGAAAACGTCAAGTTGTGGCTTTTAAGGCAGACCCTGCCGGTTCCGGCCGTGTTCGATGTGGTCTGGAACATGCAGACCAGCAGAGTTCTGTTAGGTTCAACCCAGAACACGGCCCGGACGTTGTTTGAAGACTTGTTCACCAAAAGCTTTGAACTCCACTTGGAACCTTTGACCCCTTTGTATCTGGCCGCCCAGCTGGGCGGAGAGAAGGTCCGGGAAAAGCTGGAAGCCTACGAGCCGGTTGTTTTTGTATAGCTCTTGGCCCGGGGATGGGTTTGATCGTAGATATGGGCCAGATGGCCGAGGCTGAGATGAGTATAGCGCTGGGTAGTGGATAAGGAGGCATGGCCCAGGAGCTCCTGGACCGAGCGGAGATCGGCCCCGGACTCCAAAAGGTGGGTGGCAAAGCTGTGACGCAGGACGTGGGGGGAGATGGATTGAGGCAGACCGGCCATGGAGGCCAGGCGGTCCACAACCCGGTTGGCCTGCCGGCGCTGCAAGCGTTTTCCCCGTTTGCCCAGGAAGAATGCCGGTTCGTCCACCGGGGCCGGAAAGGCGAAACGGTGGTCCAGATAGCGCAAAAGACGGTCCCTGGCCTTGCCGGTCAAGGGAACGACGCGTTCCTTGCTTCCTTTGCCCGTTACCCGAACCATGTACTGGCCCAGATCCACGTCCTGCATGTTCAGGTTCAAGGCTTCGCTGATGCGGAGTCCCGAGCCGTATAAGAGCTCGGCCAGGGCCACGTCGCGCAGGGCCTGAGGGTCGTTGCCCGCGGCCTGATCCAAAAAAGCGAAAACCTGATCCACGTTCAGGCATACAGGATGGGGTTGGGTATGCTTTGGATTTTTGAGGCCCCCACTGGGGTCGGAGTTCATAAGACCCTGTTTGCGACAGTATCGGAAGAAACCCCGCAGACAGGAAAGTTTGCGGGAAATGCTGCTTTTAGCCGTGTTTCTTCGATGCAGGTCGGAGATAAAGGCTTGCAGCAAAGAGCGGTCGATTCTTTCCGGATGGCCCAGGCTCTGCTGTTTGAAGTGTGCAAAGGCCTCAAAACGGCGCAGGTCGTTGGCGTAGGCCTGAAGGGTGGAATGAGCCAAACCTTTTTGGGTCTGGAGATAGATCAGGTAGTCGCGGGCTGGTGCGGGGAACTTGTGGAGTTCAAGGTCCATCTGCATTGGTCTCATCCTTCAAGATCAGCTGGTTTCGAGATTCAATCGGATCAGAAATGGTCAGGCCAAGGCGTAATACATCCCGTTTTGCTGCCTGACCACCCCTTTGAGCTCCAACATGAGCAGCGTCTGGCTTACCTTGTGGCTTTCCCAGCCTAATTGCTGGGTCAGGGTGTCTATGTGCACTTGGGAATCGTGAAATAAAAGATTGGCCAGGTCCCGTTCCTCTGCAGCCAGGTGTTCCAGTTGAGGGGTTGTATTCTCTACAGACGGGTCGGGCTGGTGGGCAGGGCTGGCGCGGATTGCGGAGGAAGGGTAGTGCGTTAAGGTCAACTGGGGGGCCAGTTCTTCCAATACATCGTGAGCTGAACGGGCCAGGACCGCCCCTTGGCGCAGAAGCTCCAAGCATCCGGCAAAGCTGGGGGTTGTGGCCTGGCCGGGAACGGCAAAGACTTCCCGGTTGTGTTCCAAGGCCAGACGGGCGGTGATCAGACTGCCGCTTTTCTGGGCCGCTTCAACCACAATCACTCCCATGCTCAGTCCGCTGATGATCCTGTTCCGCCTGGGAAAGTTGTGAGCATCCGGTTCATTTCCCGGGGCGAACTCGGTGAGAATCAAGCCATGGTGTTGTAGCTTTTGCCACAGATCTTTGTTCCGAGGTGGGTAAATCATATCCAAGCCCGTACCCAGGATGGCAATGGATCGGCCAGAGTGGTGAAGAGCTGCCGTATGGGCTTGGCGATCTATACCCAAAGCAAAGCCGGAAACTACAGTCACCCCGGCCTGTCCCAGGCCTGAGGCGATATTGCGGGCCATGGCCTGGCCGTAGGAACTGCACGTCCTGGCCCCTACAATTGCCACGCAGGGGTTGCGCAAAAGGCTCCTGTCTCCGTTTATGTAGGCATGCAGGGGGGGATCCGGGATCTGGCGTAAAGACTCCGGATAGTCCGGGTCGGTATACAAAAGAACGCCGTCTTGACGGCGGCGGACGAGCTCCCACTCCTCAATGGCCGGCCCTCGCCACTTTTCCTGCAGGAAAATATCTGTTACTGAGGGGCGCACGAGTCGGTCCCGGGTCCAATGCCCGGCCATACTCATGGCCTGCCGGGCCGACCCATAGGCCTGGATCAGTTTTTTACCGGTTTTTGGTCCTAAGCGGTCGCAGTGGCGCAAGGCCAGGCAGGCCCAATACTCCTGGGCGCGTTGCGTGGGCTGTGGGCTGGACATAATTTTTTCATTATACGTCAAAAAGCCTTTTTTTTCAATCTGGAGTGAATGATGGATTTTTATTTTTTCCAGGGCCTTATTTTGTGCATGGTCTTGGTTGGGATAGGGCTGGCCATTCAGGCCGGTGCGGCTACTGCGGCATGGGTGAGCCAGATCGGGGCCTGGATGGGAAGAAGGCCTTTTTGGGACAAGTTTGGACAGCAGATGCTGGGCTTGAGCATGACCATGTTCATCTGGGCTGTGGTCTTTGCTTTGCTCGGTCTTGGATTGGGATATGCCCGTTTTGAACTGCAGCTGGAAAGGGTGATATTCGATCTGCCCTGGATGGCTTTGACCTGGCCCTTGGCAGGGCTGGGCTTGGGGCTGTTTTTTTCCCTGCTGGCAGCCAAGACCTGGAGGCCTTTGAAGAGGCGCAAAGGCCTCCAGGCCATACTCCTCTTCCCGGCCTGGGTCTTTTTGTGGGCCGGGATGTATGTGGGCCTCAATCAGGCTTTCATATGGCAATCCTCCTTAAGTGTGCAAAGCGGGATTTTTCCTCTGCAAACTCTGTGGAAACCGCCGTTTTGCCCTGTCTGGGTCTTGATGGCCGGGCAAGCCGTGATTGTAGGACTGGGAGGAGCAGGGACTCTGGGTATGTCCTATCTTTTGGCCCGGCGGCAAGCCGAGGATTATGGCCGGGATTACTACAGATTCGCCCTTCCCTCAGCAGCCAGGCTGGGCGCCCTGCTCCTGGGACAAGGATTTTTTCTGGCCTGGGTGGTCTACAGACAAGTTCAGGCTGTTTGGCTGCTGCCTGCCCAGGAGATGATTGCCCTTGGCCTATCCCTGGTCGGCTTTGTCCTGTATGGGGTTTTATTGATTGTATTCTTACGCAGTGCCCACCCTTTACGGGCCAAGGCTTCGGCTTTGGGGGCCTCTGGGCTTGGAATCATAGCCGGAGCGGCAGCCGGCCTGAGCCAGGTATGGCTGCTGGGATGAGGGCCCTGGTCTTTTATCCTCTGCTATTGACCAGATGTTTGGCAGCTGTCCTTTATCATGTATAGGTACCAGCGCAATAGCCAGTTCATAGCCCAGGTTGCCAATGGATTGGAAAGCTTGGGCCGGCGGGAAATTGAGCAACTGGGGGGAACTGAGGCCCGGGCCGGTTACCGGAGTATCACCTTTCACGCCGATCATGCCTGTCTGTACCGCATTACCTTCAAGGCCCGCATTATCTCCAGGATTCTGATTCCCCTTATCCGTTTTGATTGCCACAGTGATCGCTATTTATACAAGACCGGCGGCAAGATCGATTGGTCGGATATTATCGGCCCGGATCAAAGCTTTGCCGTGTTTTGCAACCTCAGTCACAGCCGTATTCGCCACTCCCAGTACGCAGCCCTTAAGCTCAAGGACGCCATAGTGGATCAGTTCCGGGAGCAAACCGGAAGCAGGCCCAGAATCGATCCTCACTTTCCGGATGTATGGATCCACTTACATGTCCACAACAACAGGGCCACCATCAGCCTGGATGCATCGGGAGGCTCCTTGCACCGGCGGGGGTACAGGGAGGTCACAGTTCCGGCCCCTATGCAGGAAACCCTGGCAGCAGCGATCATCACCTACACCGGCTGGGACAGGCACACCCCTTTGTTGGATCCCATGTGCGGCTCTGGGACCTTCCTCTGCGAGGCTTTGATCTTTGCTGCAGACATCCCGGCCGCCTACCTGCGTTCCCATTTTGGGCTTCAACATATGCCGGATTTCGACCCCCTTTTGTGGACGAAGATCCGAGACGAAGGTAAGTCCCAAATTCAGAATGTAACCCAGGATCTGATCAGGGGCAGCGACATGGATCAACAGGCCATAAACGCGGCCCAGACCAACTGCCGCCGGCTTCCCGGCGGGGAACGGATCGCTTTGAAAAAAGCCAGGTTTGAAGATACCCACGGCCTGGAAAGGGGGGTTGTGGTCTGCAATCCCCCTTTCGGCCGGCGCTTGAAGGATCGGGAACAGGTGGCTCAGCTGCTTGAGAATTTCGGTCGCTTTTTGCGTGAACGTTGTTCCCAGTCCACAGCCTTTGTATACTTGGACAGCAAGGATCTGCACCGGCACCTCCCCCTATCCCCGGCCTGGACCAAAGATCTGGATCACGGGGGCTTGAAGGGATGTCTGGCCAAGTACAAGATCAGGTAAAAATTCCTTGAACCTGATTTGACCATAGATGTTTGATGGTTATTATATCACGTATTGCGTCTTAAAAAATGTTGCCTCAATACTGAATACATCATGAGCATAGATTTGAGAGGTAAAAATGGAACATAAAGACTTACAATATACATTTGAAACCGGAGTGTACAGGCCGCCCAGCGAGGGCGGGAGCAACTCACTGCTGTTGCGTTTTACCCGCAACTGCCCGTGGAATAAGTGTGCTTTTTGCGCCATGTACAAGACCGAAAAATTCGAGAAGCGGCCGGTGGAGGAAATCAAAGCGGATATTGACGCCATGGCCGCTATTTGTGATGAGATTAAAGAGATCAGCCAGCGGCATGGTGCTTCCGGAATCAGCAGAGAGGCAGTGATCGAGTTTGTGGGCCGCCATCCGGAGCTGGAGGATCATCCTGGATTTTCCATGCTCCTGTCCTGGCTGGTTTCCGGTGGCGGCACAGCCTTTTTGCAGGATGCGAACACCATGATCATGAAGACTCATGACCTGGTCGAGGCCCTGCAGCATCTGCGCCGTAAGTTCCCTTCCATTCAGAGGGTGACCACGTATGCCCGCTCCGGAACCATTGCCCGGAAGACACCTGAAGAGCTGCAATCCATCCGCGAGGCGGGCCTGGATCGGCTGCATATCGGCCTGGAGTCCGGAGACGACGAGCTGCTCAAAAGAATACAGAAAGGCGCGGACTCCGATGTGCACATCAAGGGAGGGCGCAAGGCGGTGGAGGCCGGATTCCAGGTTTCCGAGTACTGGATGCCCGGCCTGGGAGGTAAGGACCGCTGGGAGAGCCATGCCCGGGAAACGGCCCGGGTCTTAAATCAGATCAATCCCCATTACATCCGGTCCCGGCCTTTTCGGCCCTTGCCGGGCACTCCCATGTATGAACAGTATCAAGAAGGAACGTTGCGTCTTTTGACTCCGGCCCAGCAGTTGCAGGAGCTAAGGCTGACCATGCAAAATCTGGAGGTTACTTCCAGGGTCTGCTTCGACCATATGGCCAACTACTGGCGGGGCCGCAGCGGAGGGCTTCTTTTTACCCACGATTACGAAGGCTACAAGTTTCCGGAACAAAAGGAGCACGTCCTGGCCCTTATTGAAGACGGTCTGCAATACGGGCAAAAAGAGCCGAGCTTTTTAGGGCTTTAACCGGATGATGGGCCGCTGGCCCCTCCAATAACATCGGAGGATAAGGGATAGATATGCAGGATGTGGTCATTGTCAGTGCCTGTCGAACGGCCATTGGGGCCTTTGGAGGCAGTTTAAAGGACACGAATGGTGCATCATTGGCTGGTTCGACCATGCAGGAAGCAGTCCATCGGGCCGGGATTGATTCCCAGCTTATCGACGATGTGCGCTATGGGTGCTGCAAGGAACACCACGATACCCTGAACGTGTCCCGGGTGGCGGCCTTGATGGCTGGAATACCGGATTCAGTTCCAGCGGCAACGGTGAACCGGGTATGCATCTCGGGCATGGAGGCTGTGGTGTCCGGTATGGCTATGATTCAGGCCCAAATGGCGGAGGTCGTCCTGGCCGGAGGCGTGGAGCACATGTCCGGGGTGCCTTATGCTTTGCCCGGGGCCAGATGGGGATACAGGCTCCAGGACAACCGGGTCGAAGATCAGCTTATTCATGCCCTGCATGCCGGGTCCCACCATTTGCCCCTCTCAGAGGACGCCCCGCTGGATATTTCCCAAGAACCGTTTCGGAGTTTTGTGGGCCAACCGTATATCATGGGTCATACCGCTGAGTTTGTGGCCCATAAATACGGCTTCAGCCGCGAGGAGCTGGACGAAATCGCTCTGCGCAGCCACAACAATGTGCAGAGGTCCACAGAACAGGGGGAATTTCAGGAGGAGATCGTCCCTGTGGAAGTGCCCAAAAAGAAAAAGGAAACGTACGTATTTGATCAGGACGAGCATTTTCGGCCCAACCTCAGCCTGGATGATCTCAAAAAGCTCCGTCCGGCCTTTATACCCAACGGAACGGTTACAGCCGGTAATTCCAGTGGCATCAACGACGGTGCGGCTGGAATGGTCATTATGTCCGCAAGCAAAGCCAAGGAGTTGGGCCTCACCCCCCTGGCCGTCATCAGGGCCGTGGGTAAGGGCGCCTGCCACCCGGCAGTTATGGGGCTTTCTCCGGTCCCGGCGGTCAAAGATCTGCTGCATAAAAGCCAATACTCTTTGCCGGATTTTGAGCTCATTGAGCTCAATGAGGCCTTTGCCGCCCAATATCTGGGGTGTGAAAGGGAGCTGGACCTGAACAGAGAAATCACCAACATCAATGGTTCAGGAATCGGTATCGGGCATCCCATTGGGGCCACCGGAGCCAGAATTATGGTCACCCTACTCCATGCTTTGCGCCGTAAAGGCTTCAACCTGGGATTGGCTACCTTGTGCGGGGGCGGAGGGGTATCCATGGCTTGTGCTTTGGAGATATTATAAAGGAGATGGTATGAACAACAGGCCAAAGTTCTATCAAAAAATGCAAAGTGAGCATCAATCATTTTGTTGTTCTGATGGCTGATACAAAGGTAAGGGG
Source organism: uncultured Desulfohalobiaceae bacterium (assembly GCA_964619345.1). Lineage (GTDB taxonomy): Bacteria > Desulfobacterota > Desulfovibrionia > Desulfovibrionales > Desulfothermaceae > Desulfovermiculus. The sequence continues at coordinate 21,509 of CAZUER010000030.1, read as the reverse complement.
CAGCCAAGAGTATGGCCTGGTCTGGCAAGACTCCATTCAGGCCTTCAGGAAAGCTGATTGGGATGCTTTAGCCCGGGATCTGCCCACACCATTTTTGCATTGGGACTGGCTTCGTCTGTTGGAGGAGTCCGGTTCCGCCTCGCCAGCCACAGGCTGGCATCCGCGGCACCTGGCTGTTTACAGGTCCGGTCGGCTGGTGGCTGCGGCCCCCTTGTTTATTAAAACCCACAGTGAGGGGGAGTTTGTATTCGACCAGTTCTGGGCTCAGCTGGCGGCCAGGATGAATGTGGCCTACTTCCCGAAATTGGTGGGCATGAGTCCTTTTACTCCCATAGGAGCCTATCGGTTCCTTTTAGACTCAAGGCAAGACCAAAGCTCCTTGATCTCTCTCATCTGCAAGGAGATTGCGGCCTTTTGCAGTTCGAACCGGATCAGCGGCTGTCATTTTCAGTTTGTCGATCCTGACTGGAGCGGAAAGCTGACTGATGGCGATTTTGCTACCTGGATTCACCCCGGGTTTGCTTGGGAGAATAAAGGCTATGAGAGTTTTGAGGATTTTTTAGCCTCTTTAAAGTCCAGCCGGCGCAAAAACATCAAAAAGGAACGCAGAAGTCTCGCTGAACAGGGGATAATGGTTGAGGCCTTCAGCGGTGATGAAATTCTAGAAAAACATCTCATGTGGATGTATGGGTTCTATGTGCATACAAATCAGAGATATTTTCCCTGGAGCTGCAAGTACTTGGCCCAATCCTTTTTCCTGGGAATGACCAAAGATCTCAAAGAGCATCTTTTATTGCTGGCTGCTTTCCGGCCCGGGCAGGACAGGCCGGTGGGTATGGCAATGCTGGTCTTTAAAGGCGGACTGCTTTTGGGCCGGTACTGGGGAGGAGAAGAAGGGATTTCCTTTTTGCATTTCAACCTGTGCTATTACGAACCGATCGACTGGGCCATCAGGAACCGGATGCAGCGCTTCGATCCCGGAATGGGCGGTGAGCACAAGCTATACAGAGGCTTTCAGCTGGTGCCCAATTACAGTTTGCACAAGGTATTTGATCCAAGGTTCCACAACGTGATGAGGCTTTCCCTGCAGGAACATAACATGCTTCAAAAGATGCGCTTGCAAGAGCTGAACCAGGGCAGGTCGCCTTCCGGGGCATAAAATGGCCCACCGGCCGGGCAAGGGGCTGGAGAGGAAAATGGGCTGGATCCTCTGCTAAGATTTGAACCAGGGGATCCAGCCGGTGCCGGAAAGCATGACTAATAGATCATTCCGCTGACGTAGACCCCGGCCCCGACAAAGAGCTCGGTATCCGGAACCCTGTAGATATAAGTAATCTTTTTCTGAGGTGTGCTTTTCCCTGGTTTGGGCCACATGTACTCCACCCATCCTTCGCCTTTGGTCCGGGCCAGGTTGACGAAATGGACGAATAGAGCCTTATCGGTGGGATCGGTCATCAAGAGCACGTGGTCCCGTTTGGTCAACTCGGGCATAAATGGATGAGCCAGCATTTTGCCATCCAGGTTCATGAGAAAAACATAGGAGTCCTTCCAGACAAAGGGGCCATTTTGGTCGCTGAGTTGTTCAATGCCTGCTTCCAGGCCCTTGGAGTTTATCAATGCCGCGGCTTCCCGGCATTTGACCACACATTCTTCCTTGGTGGCTGAATCGTTGGCCATGGCCGGGGCAGCTAGAAAGAGGGCCATCAGGATGGTTGATAAAGTCAATGTGCGGATCATAGCACCTCCTGGTCATGCAAGTCTCTCGCAAGGACGAGATCCTTGGTAGTGAAGATAATTCCATTCATACGAGTATACGTTCTACGAGTTTCTTATTCATTTTACCGAAATCTCTTGCTTGCGTCCATTGGAGTTAGCTGATCCAGGGTTTACCGACAGGGAGCACATCCCGGCCAAAGACTTGGGCATATATGGCGTGGGCCATCATGTACAGGGCAGAAGCGGCGCAGAGCATGAGTTCATAGCCGGCAATGACTGTAAATGCCGGATATCCGAAATGAGCGATGTCTAAAAGAATGAAGCCGATAAGCAGGAGAGTGAAGGTTACGGCCATGGCCGTGTGAATGCGCATGGCCGGTATCCACATAATAAATGTATACAAGGTCCAGCTGATCAGAAACCATCCCACATCCGTGCTACTGGAGTGGTAGATGTTGAAGTGATTGAGGATGAAGATGACGCCTAAGGCAATCCAGAAGGCGCCGTAGGAACAAAAGGCACTGAACCCAAAGTTGTTGCCCACGTGAAATTCAAAGTATCCGGCTATCAGCTGGGCCATGCCTCCAAACACAAAGGCCATGGCGATGATGGGGCCGACATCACACCAGCCCACGTTGTGGAATTGCAGGAGCATGGTAGTAATGCCGAATCCGGCCAGTCCGACGACTGCTGGATTTCCTTGCGGTGCAGCTGCTTGGGCCATGTGTGTCCTCCTTGAGAAGATAAATAGTGATATACTTTTAACCTTGCCATGCATCGCAAGAACCATTCCAGGGGTGACCTTGATAAAAGAGATAATGTTTTAAACAGGTTGAGTCCCATAGGAGTATTGTGCAGGCATTCTCTGCTTGGGACATTTATGTCTCACAAGCAGAGGCTGAGCTGGAGCGTGGATGATAAAACCGAAAATCTTTCTGTTTGGGTCGTATGTGTCTCGATTTGGGTCGTGATAGTTCAGCGGTTTTTTTCAAGGGCAAGTGTTTCAAGTTCCATTTCTGCCCGTAACATTGGACTGAGGAGCTAACTGATGTATGGTATCATTTTTCGCTGGCTGGTCCTGACCTTGGCTATCTTGTTATGTGCCTACCTCATTGACGGTATCCATTTGAGCGGGTTCTTTTCTGCATTGGGCGCTGCTGCTTTTTTGGGCATATTAAATGCCCTGTTTCGGCCCTTCCTGCTCTTGGTTACCTTGCCCATTAATATTCTTACCTTGGGGCTGTTTACCTTCGTCATTAACGCCGTGTTGCTGCTTATGGTTTCCGGGGTTGTTTCTGGATTGGAGATTCAGGGGTTCTGGTCCGCCCTGGGCGGGGCCTTGATTATTTCTGTGATCAGCTGGCTCTTAAGTTCTTTTGTCAGCGACAGGGGCCGCTTGGAGTACATCGAGTTGAAAAAAAGGGGGGATAGATGGGAGTAGTCAGCTTTGCCTCCAGCAAAACTGACATATTTTTTGCCTTAAGGCGGGCAAAAAAGAAAATTTGCCGGATTGATCAATGATGAAACGTGTTGTGGGGATGTTGGAATTCCAGGCCAGGCTGGAGCCTGGCGATCCTGGACGGCCAAGCCAGCGACCGGGGTTGAGTCTTGTTTCATACGAGTTCGTGGGCTTCTGGAGGGATCATCAATGAGGCATGAATATATAGCCGGCCGGGAAGACAGTTTGCTTTTGATTATTGATCTGCAAAAAGCCATGCTCAAGGCCATCCCGGCCTGTGAAGTGGTGCTGGGCAAAGCGGGACAACTTATTGAGGCCGCTTTAGTACTCGGGGTACCGATCTTTGTTACCGAGCAGTACAAAAAAGGGCTGGGCGGTACTCATCCGCAGGTCCTGCAGAAAATCGAAGCTCCCAATATATTCTCCAAGGAACATTTCAGCGCCTGTCTGGAACCGGGCTTTTTGCCTGCTATAGATTCCTTGCACAAAAAACAGGTTGTAGTGGCTGGGACGGAAGCTCATGTATGCGTTTTGCAGACCTGCCTGGATATGATCCAGGCCGGGTTTCAGATCCATCTTGCGGCTGATGCCGTGGCATCAAGGCGGGTGGAAAATAGAGATGCGGCAATCTCTCTATTGCGACAGGCTGGGGCAGTGATCAGTTCTGTTGAGATGGTCATATTTGAATGGGTTGAACGGGCAAATACAGAAGAGTTCAGGAAAGTACTCCCTATCGTGAGGTAAGAAGATAAGGTATTGAACAACATTTGTGGATCTTGAGGCATTCCATTATAGTTGAACTGACAGTCGGAGATATGTATGCAGATTCTGGTTCTTTATTACTCCAAAACCGGGAATACCAAGAAACTGGCTCAGGCAGTGGCTGAAGGTGTGGAACAGGTGCACGGTGCCCAAGCGGTTCTGAAAAGCACTGCCGAGGTGAGCAAAGATGATTTCTTGAACTGCCAAGGGGTTATTGCCGGTTCCCCTGTCTATTTCGGTATTTTGGCCGCGGACTTGAAGCGGGTCTTAGACGATTTTATCAGCACGCGCAAAAAGATGGAGGGCAAGGTGGGTGCGGTATTTGCTACCTCCGGCCATCCCACCGGGGGGAAAGAGACGACTATGTTCTCCATCATCCAGGCTCTGATGATTTATGGGATGATAATCGTGGGCGATCCCATGAGTGCTACCGGGCATTACGGGGTGGCCTGCAGCGGGGAACCGGACCAAGAGACCCTGGAGAACGGCCGCAAGCTCGGGGCCAGAGTGGCCGAAGTGGCCGGCAAGCTGAGTTGAAGTTGGGGGGATTGTCAGTCCCGCCATTTGCGGGACTGCTTGGGGCAGGTGCCATCTTGATTGAAGAAGAAACCTACGGCCCACGATTTAACCGCGGAAGACACGGAATACGCTCGTATGAACCCACTTTATCCGTCATTCCTGCGAGGTGTTCAGTATTTACTTATGTCCGCCGGCAGGCCGTTTTGTTTCTGCAAGACCCATCTGAACTTTTGCAGATCGACCTTACTGGGGTCTGTAAAAGCGGACAACCTCTGATAGGCATAATAGAGATAATCGTCAATTCGATTGTAAATATCGGGATAGGCTTGGGCGTAAACCCTCCCGGAAACAACTCCCAACTTAACCGGTTCATAGAGTATTTGAACCTTTTGCCCTCTCTGAATTCGGTCGAACAAAGGACGGATATGTTCCGGATAAAGGCGGATACAGCCGTGAGTTGCTAAGCGTCCCACAGACCAGGGGATGTTGGTCCCGTGCAGGCCGTAGTCGGATCGGCCCAGGCCGATCCAATAATCTCCAAGAGGATTTTTGGGCCCCGGGGCCATAATGTGAGTTCCGTATTTTTCCTGCAAAGATGCGGGTATATACCAATATGGAGTTTTGCGCTTTTCACCCACTGGGAATGTGCCCAGCGGCGAAGGGTTTTCACGCTTGCCGATGCCCAAAGGGTAGGTTTGAACCAGGGTGGCATCTTGGTGTTGAAAGAAGTAATAGAGCCGAAGCTCGGGAAGGTTGATGACGATGTCGGCATTGCCTTTTTCAGGCACTATCCATTGCCGGGGAATGGTCAACTCCCGACCTACAGGGGGGAGCCAGGGATCTATTTCCGGATAGAGCCGGTGCAGGTCCAGGAATCCTAACCCGTATTTACGGGCGATATCTAAGAGTGTTTCACCATCCTGAACCGTATGTCTTTGGGAGATGCCGACTATAGTTTGAGTTTTTTGCTCACAGGTCTCATGTTTCGGGCAAGGCAGGGTATAGGAATAGGCTGGGCTGGCAGCCAAGATCGGTAAGGGATGCAGACAGCATACTGCCGAAAGGAAAGCGCCCAGAATGAAAATAAGCCCACGTCGGTTTGCGTGCATAGAGATCATGATTTTAAATACAGCTAGGATAAAGAACGGGGCCTGTCATGACGTACAAAACGAGGCCCCGTGGTATTCAGTTCTGGATTCATTGGCCGGTGGCAAAAAAAACCGCGTATCTTCCGGGCGATAATGCCCAGGTACTTCCTATTTGCTGGTCATTTTGTCAAATATCATGGAACACTTGTCAGCCATGCGTTCAGCCTTCCGTGCAGACATTTCAGCCTCTTCAGCAGCAGCTTCCGCCTGCTGGGCACTTTGCTCAGCATCCATACTGCACTCATCAGCGGACATTTCTGCAGCCTCGGCTTTTTCCAGGGCCATGTTGGATGTGCCCTCAACCTGTTCCAGCCTTTGCTCCAAATTTTCCAGCTGGGATGTGGTGGCACATCCAGTCAAGAAAAAACCTAGCAGGAGAAGGCAAAAAACCGTCCCTACCCATTTGTTGTGTATTACCTTTTTCATCCTCTACCTCCTTTTGCAATGGTGTTTATCGATTACGAACTCACAACTTCCGCTGGTCAGGAAAAGGGCATTTATGCAACCTTCACTACGATTGCATATTGCCTTAATTTAGACCGGGGTATGATGACTTGTCAAGCCTTTTTTACAAAGAATGCGCAGGTATGTAGCTTGGAGGCAGTAGCAGGGACTCTCTTTCAAGTTTCTTTTCAGGGAGTAGGTTGCGAAGCGAATCTTTTCCCTTGCGTCCTGAAGGGAAGCAAGGTAGAATAGCTACAAAATGGCTAGCCTTATGGAGCTGGCTTTGAGCTCAAAGCGTGCTTCATTTGTCTGGTATCTGGTTCAAAACGTCAAAAACGAGACAAAGGAGGAGATGAGATGAGAAAGGTAGCTTTATGTGTAATGGCCTTATGTTTGGTGTGTGTTTTGGCCTTCCCCGCCTCTGCAAGAGAGTTCATAGCTATAGGGACAGGAGGAACAGGAGGTACATATTACCCCTATGGCGGAGCTATGGCCAGTATCTATAACAAGAACATCGACGGGATACAGGCCTCTGCAGAAGTCACGGGTGCCTCGGTGGAAAATACCAGGCTGCTGGCCCGGGGTGAGTTGAACCTGGCTATGGCCATGAACGATGTGGTCTACCAGGCGGTTCATGGTGAGGGCGATTTTAAGAACCCTGTTGCGGTCCGGACCCTTTTTGAAATGTACCCCAATGTCTTCCATGCCGTCACTCTGCAAAAACATGAAGACATAAACAACATGCTGGACCTGAAGGGAAAAGAGGTGTCAGTGGGTTCTCCGGGCAGTGGAACGGAAACCATGGCCAAACTGATTCTGAACTCTCTGGGCGTTGAGTATGATGATTTCGAGGTCCACCGGTTGTCCTTTGCGGAGAACACCCAGGCCTTAAAGGACAATGTCATCGATGCCGGGATCTGGTCCGTGGGTCCTCCAACCTCATCCATCATGGACTTGGCCACCACCCATGACATCAAGATCATTTCCTTCACTGAAGACCAGATGAATAAGGTGGTTTCGGCCCACCCCTATTATTCAGACTGGAAGATAGAGGCCGGCACCTATGATGGACAGGAAAAGACCGCACGTACGCCCAGTGTGTGGAATACGGTCCTGGTACACAAGGACATGAGCGTGGACATGGCCTATAATCTGGCCAAAGTGACCTTTGAACACAGACAGGACTTGCAGGACGTGTACATTGGGGCCAAGGCCACCACCCCGGAAAACACAATAGCCAATGCAGTAGCTCCTTTGCATCCGGGCGTGATCAAGTATTTTAAAGAGCTGGGCCTGGACGTGCCGGAGGATCTGGTGCCATCTGAGATGAAGTAGTTTGGGCCCGTCCATTCTGTCAAACGAAAACAGCATCCCGGGCAAGCCCGGGATGCTGTTTTCGTGGGTTGGTCGCAGTCTTCCGTCCTTTCCTGTCCTGCCTTGACGAGGTCTCCGGCAAATCTGAAATATTGTTTTGAGTCCAAAGCGCAAAAAATGTTTGGCCGAATTGATCGAGGATGAAACTAGTGGGTGGCCTCCTTGTTGCATGCCTGGGCAGTGAGGTGTGGGCGGGGAATAAAGATACAAGGGATCTTTTGTTTATGCAGGTGCAGAGGTCAGCGGGCAAACACAATGTGGCCATACCTGTCCCGGCTCTAGTGACTATTGTATGCTGCATGTTATTACTGCTCTTGATCCCAGCCAGGTGCATGGGTGATCAAAAGACTGAACAACAGCTGGTCCTTATACATGGCCAGACCGGGGAGATAACCTGGTCCAGGGATATCTGCGACGATGAAGAATTTTCCCTACGGTATATACATTCCGTGGATAAGCTTCCTGTTTACGAATTCTATACGAATAAACATGGCCAGTTGGTTCTGACCGGGATCAAGGTCATAGACTTTGGGGCGGGTCTGGACTATACAGGGGAAGGTGATTTGCGCATGGAGGGCAAATGGACCTATATAGATAATTTGAACAGAGAAATTGACTCCCTGCCTTTACGAGTTGGCTCCATAGCCGATCATACCTTGATTTATCGGGGTAAAGAATTTCACCTCCGTGATTACTTTCCCGCGTTCACTCTGGTGCGAATGGAAATACGATAAGAAAGGGGCTCGTTGAGATGTCAACAACCGATGCACAATCTCCAGGTTCAGCAAATTTTATTACCACCAAGTTCATTCTTCTTGTTGCCCTGGGCCTGACCTTTTTTCATTTGTACACCTCAGGTATATCCATGTATACGGCATGGATTCAGAGGGATGTACATCTCGTCCTCATGATGATGATGGTGTTCCTGGTCCATCCCTTGCGAAAACGGGCCAACCCCACGGTTTTCGACTGGCTCCTCATTCTCCTGTCCATCGCCTCTGGCCTGTATATCATTTTCTTTTATCAGGACATCGTCGACAGGCTGGGCATACCGACCACTCCGGACCTCATCTTCGGAGGGATCATGATTGTTGTGGTCCTGGAGGCCACCCGCCGGGCGACTGGCTGGGTTTTGGTTGGAATTGCCCTGGTGTTTCTGGTCTATACCATGGTCGGACCCTGGCTTCCGGGCTTGTTGGCCCACAAAGGCTATTCTGTCCAACGCATCATTTCCCAGATGTATCTGACCACCGAAGGTATCTTTGGCATACCTCTGGGCGTTTCGGCTAACTATATCTTTTTGTTCATTTTCCTGACCACCATGCTGGAAGAGCTGGGGATGGGCAAGTTCTTGCTAGATCTGGCCATGTCGGTTATGGGCAGGTTTACCGGTGGGCCGGCCAAGACGGCAGTGCTCGGCAGCGGGCTCATGGGATCCCTGACCGGAAGCGCTGTGGCCAATGTGGTGGGTACCGGGGCTTTTACCATCCCTCTGATGAAAAGCAGCGGTTACAAGTCCCATTTTGCAGGCGCTGTTGAAGCCTGTGCGTCGGCAGGCGGACAGCTCATGCCCCCGATCATGGGTGCTGCGGCCTTCATCATTGCCGAGTTCTTGGGTATCCCATATATCCATGTGGTTATTGCGGCCATTATCCCGGCCTTGCTCTACTATCTGTGTATCTTATTTTCCGTGCATTATGAGGCCTCCCGTCTCGGCCTGAAGGGTTTGCCCCGCAAGGAACTGCCCTCCTTGAAGCAGGTCCTGAAGACCGGGGGGCATTTCTTGCTCCCTCTCTTCGCCCTTATTTATTTTCTGGGAGTTGTGCAGTATTCCCCCATCCGGTCTGCCTTTTATGCAATCATCTGTATGTTCGTCATCTCTTTCGTCAAGTGGCAGTCGAGAATCAATTGGGCCCGGTTTAAAGAGGGTTCGGTGGCTGCGTCCAAAAGAACCATCACCGTGGCCATGGCCTGTGCTACTGCAGGCCTGGTTATTGGGTGTATCAATCTCAGCGGATTGGGCTTGAAGATCTCCTCCCTGATTATCTCCGCTTCCGGCGGCGTTCTTTGGATTGCTCTGATTTTGACGGCAGTGATGGCTATCATCCTGGGTATGGGGCTGCCGGCTACAGCTGCATATATTGTGGCCGGAACCATGGCCGCCCCGGCCCTGGTCAAGATGGGCCTGTATCCTCTTTCGGCTCACTTATTTGTGTTTTACTTTGCGATTATCTCGGCCATAACCCCGCCGATTGCCTTGGCTGCGTATGGTGCATCGGCTATAGCTGAGGCTGATCCATTAAAAATTGCGGTTACCGCTTGCAAGATCGGGGTTGCAGCCTTTATTATCCCCTTTATGTTCGCCTATGATCCCTTGCTTGTAGCCCACGGCAAGCTGATCAATATCTTGTGGGCTTCCACTACGGCAATTATTGGGATTGCTTCTCTGGCCGGGGGGGCGATCGGATATGTATGGAGGCCAGCCAAGTTCTATGAGAGGATCCTTTTTATAGGCGGGTCACTGATGTTATTGTATACGAGCGTGTACAGTGATTTTGTCGGCATACTGGTCATAGCTTCTGCTTTGACAATACATGTTCTCAGGGCACGACGTCAGGAGCGAACCAGGGCATCAGCATAAGCCTCAAGCCTGTTTCAGCTTCCGATACAGGGTGGATTGATCCACTCCCAGCTTATCGGCTGCCGTCTTTAAATCACCATAGGTCTCAATGGATCTTTTGATGAATTTGACCTCAAACTCTCTGACCGCATTTTTAAGGCTGGTTTGGGGGTGGAAATAGTTATGGATGATATCCGGTGAACCATTGATGGGGATGTCGCTCCGATCGATTTCTTTATTATTGTGGATAACGACAAATCGTTCTATTAAGTGGCGCAGTTCCCGCACATTACCTGGCCAAGTATAGGTATACAGGGTATCGATGGCTTCTCTGGTAAAGAAGATGTTCTTGTTGTATTTTTTGGTAAATTTTTGCACAAAGTAGTTGATCAGGGGGATGATATCTTCTTTTCTGTCCCGCAGTGGCGGAACGTGGATTGGGATGATGTTTATCCGGTAGTACAGGTCTTCCCGGAAATCCCCGTTTTTGACCATGGCTTCCAGGTCCCGGTTGGTGATAAAGAGGAAGCGGACATCGATTTTTCGGCTCTTGATCCCTCCCACTCGGGTGATCTCACTGTCTTGAAGGACGGCCAAAAGCTTGGATTGGACATTAAAGGACAGTTCCCCGATTTCATCCAGGACCAAGGTTCCACCTTCAGCCAATTCCAAAAGACCGGGTTTTCCTTTGGGATTGGCATTCGTAAACGCCCCCCGCTCATAGCCAAAGAGCTCGGCCTCCAAAAGATTGTCTGGAATCGCCCCGCAATTGATCTTTAAGAAAGGGCCTTGGGCGCAATACTGGTTATGCTTGTGAATGAGCTTGGCCACCACCTCTTTGCCCACCCCAGTCTCACCGGTAACGAGGATCGGGGTCTTCACGTCCCCAAGCTGAAGGGCCATACGGGCGATTTCTTTCATGGACTTGGATTTGGCTATCAAGTCCTCTTCCTGCAATAGTTGCTGGTGCAGGTTTTCCAGCTTATTTTGATACTCCTTGCGTTGTTCTTGGGCAGTTTTGAGCTCCTCGGAGAGACTTTGAATGTCCGTTAAGTCCCTGACTGTGGTCACCACCATTTCTATATTGCCCTGATCGTCAAAAACCGGATTTCCGGAAACCAGGACTTCCCGGTTGGTCATGGTCGTGGCTTTCAGAGAGATGGGTTTTTTCTCTTTGATGACCATGGGGCTGACAAACTTGGATATATAACCCTGCTTTTCCAGCTCGGCGGTGTTTTGTCCCAAAACGTCCTCCGGCTTGAGGCCGGTGATCTTTTCCCAGGATTTATTGACCCGCAGCGTGACCCCTTGGCCATCGGTGATATACAATCCGTCATACGTGGACTGAAAGATCATGTTCAGTTCTTTGGTCAGACTTTTGTATGAATCGATCTCAAAAATGTTTTTTTCAAATTCCGCATAGTGCTGGAATACGGAAACCACGGCAATAATTCGATCGTTATCCCAAAGAGGCCAGCGGTGAACAAAGAAGACTTTGTGTTTGTACTGTTTGCGTTTGCCGTACTGGGTCATCCCTGAGTCGAAGATTTGTTGAAACTCCTTCCAGGCTATGGGGTTTATGGTACTGAAATTCAAGTCATGCAGTGTTTCTTGAGGATATCCTAAAAGCCTTTGCGCTTCACGATTGCTGAATAGAAATGAGCCTTCCCGGTCCACGACGATGAGACCGAAATGCAGGGTATCCAAGAGATATTGTAAAGAAATTGACTGGTTGCCGGGAATAATAGGCATAGGGATGACCTTCAGCTGCTGGTTTTTATACATTTGAAAGAATGCAAAAGCTTTGCAAAAATGCAAACAGATGTCAATGCCCCTTGATATAATTGAAGATATGAGCTGAAAGGGGCATAACCGTCTGGTGCCTGTCCGCAAAAGCTATGAGGGGCGGGGAATAAAGGAGAAAAGGATGGGCATGGAGGCCCTGAGTTATTGCAAAAATGCAATAAACGGCAGCAGGAAAGGGGGGTTCGTATGTAACATATTGATATAAAAGTGTATGTTATTATGGCTTGGTAATTGCATTAAGGTGTAAAATTCATTGAATATGCAAAACTTCAATCAATCATTCAAGTGAGGGGGAGTCAATGGACTTTTCGTGGACCAAGGAACAGGAAATGCTTCGGAAGTCAGTTCGGGAATTTGCCACCAAGAAACTGGTGCCCCATCTCTCCGAATGGGACAAAGAACATCATTTTCCCTATGAAGAGGCCTTAAAGCCTATGGGCGAGCTTGGTTTTTTCGGGACAGTCGTTCCAGAGGAGTATGGTGGAGAGGGCATGGGTTTTGTGGCCTCCATGATCGTGACCGAAGAGATAGCTCGGGCGGCCAGTTCCCTGCGGGTGCAGGTCAATATGCAGGAGCTTGGGTGTGCCTATACCATCTACCGTTACGGCAGTGAGGAACTGAAGAAAAAGTACATTCCCAAGCTGGTGGAAGCCGAATACGTGGGCGGGTTTGGGATTACTGAGCCGGATGCCGGATCCGATGTTATGGCCATGCAATCAACTGCTGAAGACAAAGGTGACCACTGGCTGATAAACGGGAGCAAGACCTGGATATCCAACGCTCATGTGGCCGACGTACTCATCTATTATGCCTATACTGACCAATCCAAGGGCTCTAAGGGCTTGTCCGCTTTTGTCATTGAGCCCAAGAACTTCAACGGAATCAAGACCACCAAGTTGGACAAGATGGGCTCCCATTGCTCACCCACCGGGGAAGTTTTTCTGGACAACACCAAAGTGCCCAAGGAAAACATCCTGGGTCAGCCTGGAGACGGTGCTCGCATCGTTTTCAGTTCTTTGAATCAGACCCGTTTGTCCGCAGCTGCCGGTGGTGTAGGCCTGGCCCAAGCCTGCCTGGATGAAATTGTGAAGTACTGCAAGCAACGCAAGCAGTTCGGTAAATCCATCGGTGATTTCCAAATGAATCAGGAGATGATCGGGCAGCTTTCAGCTGAGATCGAAGCCGCCCGGCTGGTGGTGTACAAGGCGGCCTTCAACAAGGATCAGGGGAAGCTGAACAACGGATTGGATGTGGCCCAGGCCAAATATCTGGCCGGAGAAGTGGCCAACAAGGCGGCCAATTTCGCCATGCGTATTCTGGGGGCCTACGGCTATTCCACAGAGTATCCGGTGGAGCGCCTTTTCCGGGATATGCCCACCTACTATATGGTGGAAGGCTCGGCCAATATCTGCAAGATGATTATCGCCCTGGATCAACTGGGAGTGCGTAAGGCCAACCGGGACAAGTAGCTCCGGCCCGTAACCAGGAAGAGCAGGAAAAAATGACAAGCAATAGAGCGTATCCACATATAGATTATAAAAATTGTTAAGGAGTAGTTATGTCCGAAGAGATCAGATCCCCACTGGCTGGCAAGGTATGGACCATCTCAGTCAAGGAAGGCGATGCAGTGGAAGAGGACGACGAGGTCATGGTTCTGGAAGCCATGAAGATGGAGACGCCGATTTATTCTTCTGTTGACGGTACCGTCAAAGAAATCAAGGTCAAGAAGGACGATGCGGTTGAAGAAGACGATGTGTTGGTGATTATTGAGTAACTCGGAAAAGAGTTGGGAAGATAAGGTGGTTGTCTATGCATAAGTATTTTAAAAATATGGATCTGTTGGGTAAGCCCTTGAAGGACAAGGTCAAGCAACGGAGCCAGGATAATTTGCAGGAAGTGGAGCAGGCAGAACAGGAGGTGCAGGAGGCCAGAGAAAAGATAAAAGAATTTGGCTTGCCTGCTGAAAAGATCAACTCCCGGGGGCAGCTGACCATATGGCAGCGCCTGGATATCCTGGTGGATGAAGGGACGTGGCGTCCTTTGCACATGCTGTATAATCCGGCGGAGAATGACGACTGCACCACCAACGTTGTCGATGGTCTGGCTCAGATCAACGGCCGTTGGGCGGTTGTGGTCGGGTTTGACAACAAGTATATGGCCGGAGCCTGGGTCCCGGGCCAGTCCGAGAACATTTTTCGGGTTACCGATCTGGCCAAGCGCCTCAATGTTCCTCTGGTTTGGGTGGTGAACTGCAGCGGAGTGAAGCTTCCGGAACAGGAGAAGTTCTATGGTGGTCGCCGGGGATCGGGAACCACCTTTTTTCGCCATGCTGAGCTGGAGCAGATGGGACTCCCTATTTTGGCCGGTATCTACGGCACCAATCCGGCTGGCGGAGGATATCAGGGAGTCAGCCCGACGATCCTTTTTGCCCACAAAAACTGCAACATTGCAGTGGGCGGGGCCGGAATCGTCAGTGGCATGAGCCCCAAGGGCTATTTCGATGTAGAATCGGCTCAGGAACTTATTGATGTAGCCAAGCAGCACCGGGAGACCCCTCCTGGCGGTGTGGACATCCACTACGAGGAAACCGGATTCTTTCGGTATATGTATGAGACCGAGGAAGGTGTTCTCAAGGCCATGCGCGATTACATGAACAAGCTTCCAGCCTATGATCCGGAGTTTTTCCGGGTTGACGAGCCGAAAGACCCCAAGTTCCCGACTGAGGATCTGTATTACCTCCTGCCGGTTAACCCCAAGCGGACCTATGATTTCGAGCAGATCCTGGCCCGCTTGGTAGACGGCAGTGAACATCAGGAGTTTCGTCCTGATTATGGACCAGAGGTGTACACCGGGCTGGTCAAGGTGGACGGAATGCTCTGCGGGTGCATTGGCAACCGGCAGGGGATCATGCCCAAGGGGTATCCGGAGTATGCCGATTATCCGGGTATCGGGGGCAAACTCTACCGCCAGGGACTGATCAAAATGAATGAGTTCGTCTCCCTGTGCGGCCGGGATCGTATTCCCATTATCTGGTTTCAGGACACCAGCGGGATCGATGTGGGCAATATTGCCGAAAAGGCCGAGCTCCTGGGCTTGGGGCAGAGCTTGATCTACTCCATCCAGCAGACCGATGTGCCCATGATGCTGGTTACCCTGCGCAAAGGCTCGGCTGCTGCCCACTATATCATGGGTGGTCCAACGGCCAATCGGCACAATGCATTCACCCTGGGCACTGTGGCCACGGAGATATACGTCATGCACGGTGAGACCGCAGCAGTGGCCACGTATACCCGGCGCTTAATAAAGGATCAGGATGCTGGAAAACCTTTGGACCAGACCGTAGAAAATATGAACGAGTTGGTTAAAAAGTATCACGATACATCGAGACCCATATTCTGCGCTCAGACCGGGCTTATTGATGAAGTCGCCGCTTTAAAGGATCTGCGCGGCTACTTGCAGGCCTTTGCCGGAGCTGCATATCAAAATCCCAAATCGATTTGCCCGCAGCATCATCTCATTACGCCTCGCGTCGCCAAAGGGTGATGTCCTTACCTCGCCCATAAAGTGCAGAAAAGGGGGGCCGCGCACCTTCTTTTCTGCGCTTTTTATGAACGCCCTCTTCTTTTAGTTATAGATGATTATGCAAAATCGGGCTGATGCAGCCTGAAAGGGGAAAGTTATGTGGCAAGCGATTGAAGTCAGCATTGCCGGAATCTGTGGTGTGATGTTCGGCATCTTTCTGTTGTATTGCACGGTTCGATTGTCCGGATATGTATCAGAGAAAATCGAGAAGCGAGGCAAGACAGATGGATAATTTGTTTGAACTTATCAATATGTCCGGCTTCATGTACATGAGCCCCAAGATGCTGGTCATGTGGGGTATTGCCGGTATCTTGTTTTATCTGGCCATAGCCAAGCAGTTTGAGCCTTTGCTCTTGTTGCCTATCGGGTTTGGTATACTTTTGGCCAATCTGCCTCTGACCGGACTTATGGAGCCCGGTGAAGGCCTTATTTGGCGATTTTACCACTACGGCATCCAATGGGAAATCATTCCTCCCCTGATTTTCCTGGGCGTAGGGGCCATGACCGATTTCGGCCCGGTGTTGGCCAATCCCAAGCTGCTTTTCCTCGGGGCCGGAGCTCAAGTTGGAGTATATATCACCTTTTTTTCCGCTCACCTCTTTGGCTTTGATCTGTCTGAGTCGGCGGTGATCGGGATAATCGGCGGAGCGGACGGTCCGACCACTATTTACTTGGCGGCCAAGATGGCCCCGCATATGCTTGGCAGTTGCGCAGTAGCCGCCTATTCCTACATGGCCATGGTCCCGATTGTACAGCCTCCGGTCATGAAACTTCTGACCACCAAAAAAGAGCGGACCATCCGCATGAAGACTGAGCGGAAGGTGAGCAGACTGGAGAAGATTCTTTTTCCATTCCTGGCTTCTATCGTCATTATCCTGCTTATTCCGGCTGCAGCCCCGCTCATGGCCATGTTCATGCTGGGCAATGTCTTTCGGGAATCCAAGGTGGTGGAGCGTTTAAGCAATGCAGCTCAAAATGAGCTGATGAATATCGCTACCATTTTTTTGGGCGTGCCCGTAGGCGCAACCATGAATGCCGATCAATTTCTGCGCCCGGATGTGATCTTTATTTTTGTCTTGGGATTGGCTGCCTTTATGGTCAGCACGGCCAGTGGAGTGCTTATTGCCAAGTTCATGAACTTGTTCTTAAAAGAGAATAAAAAGATCAATCCGTTAGTTGGAGCGGCCGGGGTGTCCGCTGTGCCCATGGCTGCCCGGGTGGTGCATTCGGTGGCGGCGAAAGAAGACAAGAAGAACTATCTGCTCATGCACGCCATGGGCCCGAACGTGGCCGGAGTTATCGGTACGGTCATGGCTGCGGGGATCTTTTTGACCCTCATTCAATAGGAAGCTGAGGAAACTCAGACCCGGGAGCAATAGAGAGACGGTCAGGTCTGTTCGGCCCTGCATACAATATCATTTCCTCCAGGCCGCCAATCTCTGAGCGTCTGGGCAAAACAGTACCAGGCATAGTACATCGACTGCCAACAACTGAATCATTTTGGAGGACTGCGCACAATGAAAGGAAATGGCAGTAAAGTAAAAAGCCTCAAAGAGGCGGTTGGCAAGTTTATATTTAACGGGGCCCATATTTCCATTGGCGGGTTTACTGTGAACAGGAATCCCATGGCTGCCGTGCATGAGATCATCCGTTCCCGGGTCAGGGACTTGCATATATATGTGCATTCCAACGGACAGGGAGTGGATGAGCTCATCGGGGCTGGGTGCGTAAAAAGCATTGAAATCGCCTATGGAGCAAACGGCCGGTTCGCACCCACCTGCGTGCGTTTTCGCAAGGCAGTGGAGCAAGGTCTTATCGATATTGAAGACTACACCAATTACCAGATGAATCTGCGTTTTTTGGCCGGTTCCATGGGAGTCCCATTTTTGCCCTGCCGTTCGGCCCTCGGCACGGATATCGTCAATACGTGGGGGTTTTCTGAACACATGCGGGCCAATGATCCCAAGTTTCCGGATAAGAAGCTGGAGGTCCTGGACAATCCCTTCGGACAATGGGCGGAGACCTCCAAAGTGGTCCTGGTTCCGGCCATTAATCCGGATGTGACCTTCATCCATGTCCAGGAGGCGGACAGTCAAGGCACGTGCAAGATCATGGGCCTCAGTTTTGGAGATGTGGAGCAAGCCAAGGCTTCCAAGCATGTGGTGGTCACATGTGAAAATCTGGTAGAAACGGAAACCATGCGCAAGCATCCGGAACAGAACCAAATTCCGGGGATTTACGTGGACGCTGTTGTTCATGTGCCTTACGGGGCTTTTCCTACGGCCTGTTACCGCTATTACGACTATGAACCAACATATCTGCATGAATATTTCCGCGACGCACAGGACGATGTCTCCAACGAGCAGAATAGGCAGCGTTACGTGTATGGGTTGGAGGGGCATGCGGATCTTTTGGATCTGGTGGGCCAAGAGCGTTTGAATACAATAGCTGCAGACCCGGAAACCGGTTATGCAGTGAATTTGAAGCGAGTATAAGGCCAGAGGCCAGAGATCAGAGGCCAGAGATCAATGGAGCAAAAGAATATGGATTATACATCACGAGAAATGATGGCCATAATGGCCGCTCGAGAGATAGAAGACGGATCAATTGTGTTTTGTGGTACCGGGATATCCATGCTGGCGGCCATTGCGGCCAAAAAAATCACATCCCCCAATTGTGTGATTTTTTTTGAAACCGGGGCCGTTGATTCCCGGTTAGAAGAAATCCCCTTGGTAGTCTCCGACCCCAGGGTTATGTATGGTGCATCATCGACCACCGGGATGCTGGATGCCTTTGCAGCCATGCAGAACAGGATTATCGGGCAGTATGTGGTGGGAATCCTGGGGGCGGGGCAGATCGATAAGTTTGGAAACTTAAACACCACCTGTATCGGGCCATACGAACAGCCCCGTATTCGATTCCCTGGGAGCGGAGGTGGCTGCGATGTGACCTCTTTTGTGCCTCAAAGCATCATTTTCATGCAACAACAAAAAAGAAAGTTCGTCAAAAAGCTTGATTATCTGACCAGCCCTGGATATCTGGACGGCCCCGGAGGACGGGAAAATGCCGGTTTGCCGCCGGGAGGACCATCAGTGGTTATTACCAATATGGCCACGTTCCGTTTTGACGAGGCAAGCAAAGAGATGTATTTGCAAAGCACCTATCCGGGAATTCAAACCGAGCAGGTCCTGGCCGAAATGGAGTTTGAAGTTGACGCCTCGAGGGTGAAGGAAGAAATACCTCCAAGTGAGTATGAATTACAGATCTTGCGGGAGAAGTGTGATCCACAACGCCTGATATGCAATTAGATTGAAGGTATTTGCTCTATGACCGCCAACTGGCTGACTACCCACTGCGGGCGAATGGATCACGGCGGCTGCAAGCTGCGGGTCCAAGTGGAGGACGAGCGTATTATCTCCATACAAGGTGATGATGCCGGATACCTCAATGCCGGCTACACATGCCCCAAAGGGCGGTCTTTGCCCGAAGTCCATGCCCATCCCCAGCGTTTGACTTCCCCCTTGCTGCGCAACGGAGGGCGCGGAGAGAACAAGTGGCGCAGGGCGGATTGGAAAGAGGCTTTGGATTTCATTGCCCATAACTTAGATCGTATCCGGGCCCAGAACGGAGCCAGATCGGTAGCCTTTTGCCAGGGAATGCCCAAGGGATTGGAACATTTCGCCCTCATCCGGCTGGCCAATACCTTCGGCTCACCCAATGTGGTGGCTGTCCAAGATGTCTGTCATGCCCCCAGAGAATTGACCGGCAGACATATGTGCGGATTCTATCCGGTCCCCGATCTTCACAGTTCCACTCAGCTGATCATGCTCTGGGGCAGCAACTCGCGGGCTACGAACGAGGAGGGACTCATCAATTCTCAGCTCTCGGCCCGCTTGAAGGAAGGCGCTCAACTGGTGGTCATCGATCCCAGGCGGACAGAATTGGCCCAAAAGGCCGACCTCTGGTTGCCGGTCCGGCCGGGGACAGACCATGCTTTGGCCTTGGCGTTTTTACAGGTCATCATAAATGAGGGACTTTGGGACAGGGATTTTGTTGCCACCTGGACTGAGGGCTTCGAAGATTTTGCCCAGTATCTGACCGGCATTTCCTTGGACTGGACGGCGGATAGAACCGGGGTGGGCAAGGAGCTGATAGTGAAGGCGGCCCGGGCCTACGCGTACGCCAAGCCAGCCTGCCTGGTCTGGGGGAATGCCCTGGAGCAGATCCCCTCGGCCTTTGATACCATTCGGTCTATTATTGCCCTTATGGCGGTGTGCGGCAATCTGGATGTGCCCGGAGGAAACATCAAGGCCCAGGAGCCAAAGACGCTGCCTCCGGGGAAGTTTGTGCGGGCCGATTGCCTGCCGGACAAGGCCAAGACCATTCTCAATGCAGCCTACGGGACCAGCCCCAGGCTGATGACTGTCCCTCCGGCCTTTTTCCGCACAGCCGTGCTGGAAGAAGAGCCCTATCCGATCCGGGCTGCTTACATGCAGTGCACCAATCCATTACTTTCCTATGCAGATGCAGAAATGACCCGGAAAGCTTTGGCTCATCTGGAATTTCTGGCTGTCTCCGATATTGTCATGACCCCCACGGCGGCCCAGGCCGACGTGGTCTTGCCAGCGGCCAGTCATTTTGAATTTGACGATATCGGTCACTACGGTCTAGGCCATGGTCTGATTTTGGCCCGTCCGAAGCTGGTGAACCCTCCGGGAGATTCTCGTCCGGACATGGCCATTATCAACGACCTGGGTCTGCGGCTTTGTGACCAGGATCTGTGGTATGCTGAGTATAAACAGATGCTGGAGGAGCTTCTAGAGCCCAGCGGTCTTGATTGGGAGGCCTTTGCCCAGCAGGGGATGCTTCAGGGTCCGAAGCGGTATGGCCATTTTCTCAGCAAAGGCTTTGCCACCCCCTCAGGCAAGGTTGAATTGGTCTTACGTTCAGCAAATTCTCTGGATACCGAGCCATTGCCGGTCTGGAGGGAAGAGGGGGCGGAATCAGACCAGGCATACCCTTTGCTTTTAACCAGTGCTAAGAGTCCAAACTACCTGCACTCCTCCTATCGCTGGGTGGACAGCCTGCGGCATCGAGAACCACAGCCAACGGTTCAAGTCCATCCAGACACCGCCACTCGTTTTGGGCTCAAACAAGGGGAAACAGCCCGGATTGAGACTGCTTCCGGAGCAATCGAACAAAAGGTGGAAATTACCGATAGGCTCCAACCGGACGTTGTATGCGCTGCCCATGGGTGGTGGTTTCCGGAGTTGGGAGCACACAGGCCGGTATCATGGAAAACGGCGAATCTGAACAGTCTGACCTCTGTGCACGGGCTGGGTCGTCAGTTTGGCACGCCCAGGTTGCGGGGCATTCCATGCCGGCTTGAAGCAGTAGATAGAGAGAGTGCACGGGATTATTGAAGGTGTAATTCAACTACAGCCAAGGTGAGGGCCGGATATGGCCCGATAACCGATAACCTGTAAACCTGCGAGGACACGCCTATGCACGATGTATTGACACCCCCGGCCTGGAGCAGCCTGTTCGGCATTCCCGGCTGGGTATTGGCTGGACTGATCACCATCCTGGGCCTGGTCTGTTTTATGTATATCATAGTCATGCGCCTGATCCCCCTGGTCAAGGGGGCCTCAGACCCGCGTCTGGACCGTCCCGGACAGCGGGTCAAGGACATATTGGTGTACTGGCTGGGGCAGTACAAACAGCCCCGGTACATGCTGGCCGGGGTCCTGCATATCGTCATCTTTTTCGGCTTTCTCATCCTGGCCATCCGGTCCGTCTCCCTGGTCATCATCGGTTTTTCCCCGGATTTTGTTTTTCCCGGCCTGTCCGGGTCTTTGGGGGATGTGTACAACGTGCTCAAGGACTACGCAGCTACCCTGGTGCTTGTGGCCTGTGTTGTGGCCGGGATCCGACGCGGGGTGTACACGCCCGAGCGGTACAAGGTCCCGCCCCGGTACGGTCAGGACCACACCTTTGAGGCCATATTCGTTTTGGGCCTGATCGGGGGCCTGATGGTCTTTGAGAGCCTGTTCGAGGCCACCCACGTGGCTGCGGCCGG
>CAZUER010000029.1:7769-33518 GCA_964619345.1 uncultured Desulfohalobiaceae bacterium | reverse complement strand
GAGATTCGGGTTCAAAGGTTGTAGCCTCGGATCCTGTGCAAGCAAACCGAGAATGGAAAAATTGTCTATACCCAGGGCAAGGTAAAGCAGGCCAAGATGGATTTTCACGCCAACAAAGAGAGTTCGGATATCAGGGTTCCCCTGGTTGTGCTTATCAACTCTGGAACTGCTTCGGCCTCGGAAATTGTAGCCGGGGCCATCCAGGACCACAAACGCGGTCTTATTCTCGGTGTGCGCAGTTTTGGTAAAGGGTCGGTGCAGACCGTCATCCCCCTCCCGGACGGGGCAGGTATCAAACTGACGACCGCCAAATATTACACCCCCAAGGGCCGGTCTATCCAGGCCGAAGGGATCGTGCCGGACATCCGCCTGGCTTTTAATCCTATTGAAGATCAGGAGGGAGACAGCATTTTCCGGACTCTTCGGGAAAGGGATCTGGCCCGGCACCTGGAAAGCGGACAGGAACAAGAGACAGAGGACGATGACACAGGTGAAGAAACCTCCATCGACAGGAGATTGAAAAAGGACAACCAACTCCGGCTGGCCTTGCAGTTGGTCAAGAGTTTACCCGTGATCAAGACCCTGCAGTGAGTGGAAGCTTTTGATCCATGGCCGCTGCACGCAAAAAAAAGCCCAGCCGGAAAAAGAAGGCTGGTGGTTTTGCAACCAAAAGCTCTCTGCAACGACTGGGGTTCAGGTTTTTTATCTGGCTGACAGCCCTGGGGCTGACCACCCTGGGGCTGATCGGTGTTCTCCTGGTCCCTGAAAACACGACGCAGAGCTCAACAGAGAACCATCTATCCGCTGTCCAGTCCAAGACTCAAGCCAGGACCGAAAAATCTTCCGAACTGACCCCCCAAGGCCAAGCGGGAGTTAGGGTATACGAGCAGATTCCTTCGGAAGCTCCCCAACCATCTGGACAGGCATACGAACCACCGCCCTCTCCTTTCAAGCCAGCTCCAGGTAAAGAAATACCGGCCAAAGGTCCCCGACTGGCGGTGGTCATTGACGATATGGGGCAGTCCCTGGGCAAGGCCCGGAAACTGCTGGACATCATGGGCTCTGATCTGACCTGGTCCATTCTTCCTTTCAGCTCAAAAACCAGGGAAGTGGTCCAGTTGGCGGCAGACAACGGATTAGAATACTTGCTGCATGTGCCCATGGAACCCAAGAGATATCCGCAGGTTGACCCCGGACCAGGTGGAATTCTGGTGGACATGAGTCCGGATCAAATTCGGTCTATTTTGAACAATAATCTGGACCAGATCCCTGGAGCGTTAGGAGCCAATAACCATATGGGCTCTCGGTTTACCGAAGATATCCCAGGCATGCACGTAGTATTGCAGGAAATCAAGTCCAGGGGGCTTTTTTTTATGGACAGTCTGACCAGTCCCCACAGCAAGGTCAAAGTCATTGCTCAGGAGATGCATGTCCCAGTGGCCTTTCGGGATGTGTTTTTGGACAACAGGCAAGATGTTGAAGAGATCCTGGGGCAATTGCATAAGGCGGAGCGGTTGGCCTTACGGATTGGTCAGGCAGTGGCCATAGGCCATCCCTATCCGGAGACCTTGACAGCTTTGGCCAAGTGGTCCAAAGAGAGGGACTCCGGTGTGGAACTGGTCACATTGAGTCGGCTGGTCGCGGAAATTGGCAATTGATATATGATGTGCAATGCGAGATTTGAAGGAGCGATACATGGTGGAGAAAACCCTGTCCATTATTAAGCCGGATGCAGTGGAGCGTACCCTCATCGGAGAAATTCTGGCCCAAATCGAAGCCGGGGGACTGCGGATCAAGGCCTTGAAAATGGTGCATATGAGCAAGGCCCAGGCTCAGGGCTTCTATGCCGTGCACAAAGAAAGACCGTTTTTCGACAGCTTAACCGATTATATGAGTTCCGGACCGGTTGTGGTCTCAATACTGGAAGGGGCAAACGCCATTGCCCGCTACCGGGAGATCATGGGAGCCACCAATCCGGCCGAGGCGGCTGAAGGGACCATCCGCAAACGTTTTGGACAAGACATTGAAAAGAACTCAGTGCATGGTTCTGATGCCAGTGAGACGGCAACACAGGAGATATCTTATTTTTTCAATCAACTGGAGGTAATGGCTTCATGACCCGGGTGGGTTTGATTGGGATTGGAAATATGGGCAGCGCCCTGCTCAAGGGTTGGAGTCAGGACAAAACCCTGGCCCTGTCCGGGTATGACCTCAATGCCCAACAGTTGCACAAAGTGGCTGAGGAAAGCGGCTTGGAGGCCAAGGAATCAGCTTTACAGGTAGTAACCGAGAGCGATTATGTGGTTCTTGGGGTCAAACCTCAGCAGATGCAAAAGCTGCTGACATCCATTGCCCCGGAACTGCAAAAGAATCAATGCTTGATCTCCATTGCAGCCGGTATCAGGCGGGAAACACTGGCTGCCTGGAGCGGTCATACCTGCCCGGTGGTTCGGGTTATGCCCAACACCCCGGCCATGGTCGGAGCCGGTATCTTCGCCCTGTGCTACGACGACAAGAAGCTTTCCGCAGATCAAAAGGACTTTATACAGGGTCTCTTTTTCAATCTGGGCCAGGTCCATATCATGGCCGAGGAGTATTTTGACGCATTCACGGCCCTGGTAGCCACAGGGCCCGCGTATGTGTACTACTTTATGGACAGCCTCATCGAGGCCGGGGTGGCCTTGGGTTTTCCCCGGCAGCAAAGTAAGGAGATGATTCAAGCCCTATTGGCCGGATCGGTGAAGATGTCCGGGCAGAGCGGCTTGACCGCGGCTGAGTTGCGGGAGATGGTCACTTCACCGGCCGGAACGGCCAGTGCCGGAATGCGGGAGCTGGACCGAAGAGCCGTGCGCAGTGCGGTCATTGATGCCACCTTGTCTGCCTGTCAGCGCAGTGAAGAGCTGGGGTGATAAGAATTCTGGGAACGCTGGTCAGCGGGCGGCCAGGAGACCGCTTTGGCGGTAGCCCTCATAAAGGCAGACGGCGGCCGCATTGGCCAGATTGAGGCTTCGCACCCGTCCCCAGATGGGAATTCGGATATGGTTGGGGTATCTGGTCCAGAGCCAATCGGGAAGGCCGGCGGTTTCCGGACCAAAGACCAGGATTTCGTCTCCCTGCATGGAGAGAGAAAAAAGAGAAGCTCCTCGCCGGGCGCTGGTGAGAAGGATGTTTCGGGATTCTGGCAGAGACTGCACAAAGGCCTCCCAGTTGGCCCACACATGGACATCAACATGGGGCCAGTAGTCAAGCCCGGCTCGTTTGAGGTATTTGTCTTCCAGGCTGAAGCCCAAGGGCTGTATAAGGTGCAGGGGAGTCTGGGTGGCGGCGCAAAGACGGGCAATAGTGCCGGTGTTCGGTGGTATCTCCGGCTGAAAAAGAACAACTTGCATAGTGTTCTGGCCAAATCTGCAGGGGTTATAGGGATAGGCAGAGCCTGAAAAAATTTGCCACAGCTCATAAAAAATCCCTGTTCAAAGAACAGGGATTTTGATTTCAGTGGTGGGCGGTCAGGGATTTGAACCCCGGACTTCCACCGTGTGAAGATGGCACTCTAACCACTGAGTTAACCGCCCTTTGAGAAAGAGCATAGACCAGATTTCTCTTGTTGACAAGTCCTGGGAAGAGAGTCTCCAGGGCTTTTTCATTCTTCTAAAGCCATTCTCTCTGCTCTGGATTCCCGCCTGCGCGGGAATGACGGACATAGCAGGGTCTTGTTTCATAAGAGGGTGAAGATAACGATTTGGTTTGTCGGGGAGAGAGTTTGGAGATCAAACCCATGGACGATAGAGTAACGGCGGCTCAGAGCCGATCAGGTTTTTCCGGTCTTCCAGGACGGGTCCTGGTCCTGGGGCAGGAGCAGGGCCTGCTTGGTCCTGCTCTGGCCCATCGCCTGAAGGCTTTAGGGTGTGAGCTGGTTTCGGAAAAAACACTTCTGGCGGACAGGAATGTAGAGACCTGGTGTAGAAAACTGGAAAAGCTGGAGCCCGACCTGGTGGTCAATGCCCTGGCCTACACGCATATTGACCAGGCGGAGCTGGATCCGGGATCGGCCTATTACTGGAATAAAGAACTTCCTTGTACCCTGGCCCGGGCCTTACGTAGATATGGTCTGGGGCTCGTTTCTTTCAGTTCCGATTGCGTGTTTGATGGCAGACAACAGGTCCCTTACAGGATAAACGATCAGCCCAACCCGACTTCAGTGTGTGGTCAGAGTTTTTTGGCCGGGGAACGGGCCCTGCAGGACTGTGGTCTGCAGAATCTGTTGATTGTTCGTTTCTCCTGGTTGTTTGGACCTTTCGGCTCCAACTTTGTGGATTGGGTCCTGGATCAAGGGCAGAAGTCCAGGTGCCTGGAAATCGTCCATGACCAGGTAGGATCTCCGACCTACAGTATGGATCTGGCTACCTACGTCTTGCGGCTTGTTGCCGGCAATGTGACTGGAATCCAGCATGTTTGCAACAGCGGTCAAGCCAGTTGGTGTGAGTTGGCTGCTGAAACCCTCAATGCTTGCGGTTTGCAATGCACGGTACAGGCAGTAGCTTCTGATCCCAGCTCCACCCAAGCACCAAATCCAGCCTATTGTGTCCTTGATTCCAGACAGAGCCTGGCCTTGGCCGGGACCAAGGCCAGGCCCTGGCCTCAAGCTTTGCGGGAATATATCTTCACTTTTCATCCTCAGCAGGTTCAAAGTGCAGAGGAGGAAAGGAAAACAATTCCATGAGCCCATCTTCCAGCTCCAGGGTCAGCAATTGATTCCGGATGGTCCGGCCCCGAGCCAGGAGAATCTTGAGTACTTCCATGGCCTGCAGATTGGCCATGGACGATGCGGTCATGGGCAGGTTGCCCGAGGACGTAGTTTGGGGGGCTTCGGAACCGTAGATTTGGGCCAGCCCCTTGTCTTGGGGGTAGATGGTCATCAGCTGGCCGAAAAAACCGTCAATAGCTGCATGGACCAACGGAATCCCGGCTTCCTTGGTTCCCTGCTCCAGAATAAGCCGGTCTTGGACGCTGTCCAGAGCATCAACGGCCACATCCGCCCCAGCCAAAATATGTTCCCTGTTTTGTAAGGTGAGCCGTACCGGATGAATGGTCACTTCCACTCCGGGATTGAGTTCGGCCACTGTGTTCTGGGCCGTGTGCGCTTTGATCATTGCCAGGCTGGGAGGGGTGCACAAGGCTTGTCGGTTCAGGTTGGTTTCATCAAATCTTCCCGGGTCAACGACAATCAAACGCCCCACTCCCAGCCGAGCCAGACAAAGCAGGACCTCTCCTCCCAAGCCTCCAGCACCGACCACGAGAACACTTTTGAAAGCCAATTGGAACTGCTCCCATATGGCCAGGGAGGGGTAATTGCGCAGGTAGCGAAGAGGGAGGATGCCTTGTTGCAGGGCTCCCCGAAAAATGATGGGGATGGGCACACCAAGTTTGCGGTGCAGGGCGTTGATCTGCCCCTCACTGATTGTGGGCAAAAGCTCCTCCCGGGTTGGGACTGGGGTTTGGGTAGAGGCAGCTGCCAGCTCTTTTGCCAGGTCTGCATGATACGCACAGAGGTCAAAATCGCGGGGACCAGTCATGCATATGCTCCTTGCAGGATGTAGGGTGGTACAAAGGAATTTACCAACCCTTAGCACAGTTTGAATAGAGAGGGAATGCTCTGGAATAAAAAATGAGCATAAATTTTTGGGGGAGGTTCAGAGGTCTGCTTTGCCTCCGGCAAATCTGACTTATTTTTGCCTCAAAGAGGGCAAAAAGGTTATTTCTCTGTCCATGTGTGGCTGATGAAAAGACTGGTGGCTTGGTACATCTCGAGGGTTGCCAATTATGAACCCTTCCTAACCCCTCCCTGCGGTCTGGAAGACAGGCGGCAGGGAGGGGTCTTTTTTTGCGACACGCCAGATGAGACACGACGCTAGAGGCTATGGTATTATTGGTGGGACTTCAAACCCAGCATCTGTTTGATTGCATGCCTGGCGATATCCGGGTTCTCCTTGAGCCGGCGCTTGGCATAGGGTAGCCAGGATGATCCGTACGGAACGTAGATGCGCAGCTTATGGCCAGGGGCGGTGATGATTTGACGCAGTTCTTCATCCACTCCCAGAAGCATCTGGAATTCATACTCTGATGGTTTAAGACCGTATTTTTCAATCAAACGAGTGGCTTCGAAAACAAGTACCGGGTCGTGGGTGGCTATGCCCACATAGGCTTTGTGCTCAAAGAGCTTTTCCAGGGCCAGGACAAAATTTCTTCGTATCACTTCCGGATGCTTATAGGCCTGCTGGCGAGGTTCGTTGTAGATACCCTTACACAGACGGATGTTCATAGGTCCGGAGCTCAAGCCCTTTATGTCTTTGACCGTGCGCCGGAGATAGGATTGGAAAACCGTTCCCACATGGGGAGCATAAGCCTGGCGCAGACGATTATAGAAGTTAATGGTTTGGGTGGTGCAGGATATGTCCTCCATGTCAATACGAATAAAATTTTGAATGCTCTTGGCATAGGCGACCAACTCTTCGACATTGGCGTACGCGAAGTCCTGATCCAGATGAAGACCCATCTGCGTGGGCTTGATGGACAGGTTTGCGTCGATCCCGGTGCGGTGGATGGTTTTGAGTACTTCTAAGGCCTGGTTTTTAAACCACAGCGCCTCACCTTTGGTAGAGATGAATTCTCCTAAAACGTCTATGGTAGACTTGATTCCTTGCGAGTTGAGTTGACGGGACACCGAGACTGCATCATCCATTTGGTTGCCGGCGATATATTTGCGGGCAAACAAGCCAACAATGGGCCCGGGAACGAACATAATGCTTTTGGAGACCAGTTGGTTGAATACGGACATAGACCTCACCTAACCTTGTTTTGTTTGGCCTGGGTGCAATACATACTGAACACGTAGTAACTTGAGAGTTAAAGGTTGAAGGTAAAAAGTTAAAAGTAAAGCCAAAGAAGTCCAGATGATAATACCGTCGTTGCTACGGACATTTGAAAATATACAGATAGTCAATAAAATCAATGTATTGGCAGAGAGCTTTTGACTGGCTAGGTAGTAAAAGAACGATTCGCAAAGGAGCCAAAAAAACATCAATGCTGATGGTGAAAAAATTATGAAGAAGAGCCGTTCTGGTTTTGGGAAAGAACTCCCTGCATGTAGACAGTGAAGCGGTAGACATGATCTATGGCCAGCTGCCTGGCTTTTGCCGCGTCTCCACTGACCACTGCCTCGACGATGTTTCTCAAGTCCTGCACATTCTCCTGCATGGTCTGCACATCCGTGACCAGGAACTGATCGTAATAGCGATCGATGTTTTCATGGACGGATTTGTGCACGAACATGGAAATGGGATTACGGGTAATAGCCGCCAAATACAGATGGATAGCCTTGTCCGCTTCCAGGAAGGCCTGGGTATGATCCTCACTTCGCCCGATACAGGCCGCCGCCTGGTCCATGAGGCTTCGCAAGTATTCGGCCTCGGCGGAGCTGATCCGCCTGGCGGCATGGGCGGCTGCTTCACCCTCCATGCCGGCTCGAAACTCGGCCAAATGGGTTAAGGAGACCTTCTGGTGGCGAATGAGCAGGGCCAGGCTTTCGCTGACTGGTTCATAGGAGGCGTCCTGGACCACTGCTCCGCCACCTACCCCAAGCTTAATATGGATAAGCCCTTTTTGCTCCAGGACTCGCAAGGCCTCCCGCAAGGTTCCCCGACTGACCTGCAGCATCTCCTTGAGCTCCCGTTCCGAGGGCAAGACATCCCCGGGCTTGAGCTTACCCTCCAGAATGGCTTCCTGGATTTGATCCACGACATCTTGGAAAATTTTGTTTTGCTTGGCTGCTCTGAACATATTTTCAATCCTGATCAATCCCCATGAGCACTTTCGGGAACAGAGCTGTCCAAGGCTACGGGGTGATGGTTCATTTTCTTTGTAATGGTTAGACCATTTTGCTCCAAGGTCTGGGTCCTGTCAAGATGGACCTGACAAATGCCACGGTAATTTTGTTCTCAGGAGTAAGGTTCCAGGTGTAAGGTTCCAGGAGTGTTCAGGTTTCAGTGTTCAGAGTTCAGCTTCAGAAGGCCTGATCCATGCGGATATGATAATTTGGACATTTTGAGGCATCAGACACGCAAATCAATGAATATCAAGGTATCTCAAGTTCTTATGCTGAACACTGAACACCGAACACTGAACACTCTAAATGGGATCCGGAGGCCAGTTGACCGGGTCCAGATGACTCAGGGCCTCGCCGACGGTAAACAAGGATCCGGTGACCAAAATGAGATCCTCCGGACCGGCAGCAGCTTTGGCCTGTTCCAGGGCTTGAGGCAGGGACTGGACAACGTGATGGCCGGCGGCCAGCGTACCAGCCTGATCTCGAAGTCGATTGGGGTCCATGGCCCGT
The DNA here is from genome assembly GCA_964619345.1 of uncultured Desulfohalobiaceae bacterium. GTDB lineage: Bacteria > Desulfobacterota > Desulfovibrionia > Desulfovibrionales > Desulfothermaceae > Desulfovermiculus. The sequence goes on along the minus strand of CAZUER010000029.1, from coordinate 25,126 downwards.
TCATACACCGGTCGGGTAAGGAAGACTCTATCGGCCAAGGGGAGGATGGCCCGGAGCATGGGTTTGGCCGCCTTGTCAGCCATAATCCCGATGACCAGGATGAGCTTGTGAAAGGGCGGATCCCCTTGCAGGCTTTGGGCCAGGGCCTTAATAGCCGCCGGGTTGTGAGCTCCGTCCAGCATGATCTTGGGTTGGGTGGAAAGAAGATGCATGCGGCCGGGCCACACGGTCCTGGCAACCCCCTCCCGCCTGGCAGCATCGCTCACTGTGTAACCTTTTTGGGTCAAAAGCTCGCTGGCCACCAAGGCCAGGGCCGCATTGCGCCCCTGGTGCCTCCCGGGCAGCCCCAGGTCCAGGCCCGGCAGGTCTGTATATAAACCCCGGTAAAAGAGTCGGTTACCGGAGATCCGGGCCTTGACCTCCCGACCCAAGCGGTACAGCGGCGCCTGCTGCTCATGGCATGTGTCCTCAATAAGCTTTATAACCTTGGGTTGGTTCACGGCGGTGAGAACCGGAATGCCAGGCTTTATTATTCCGGCCTTTTCCCTGGCCACATCCAGGAGAGTGGAACCCAGGTATTCCTTATGCTCCATGGAAATGGAGGTGATGATAGAGATCAAAGGGTCTATTACGTTGGTGGCATCCAAGCGGCCGCCCATTCCGGTTTCCAGGATGGAGATGTCGGTTTTTTGCCGGGCAAAGAAGACAAGGCCCATGGCCGTAACCGCCTCGAAGAATGTGGGAGGTTCCCGGTCATCGAAGGCCGAAGTGACCGTGCGGATCAAGTCCACAGCCTGATGCCGATCCATCTCCTGTCCATTGACTTGAAAACGCTCTGTAAACCGAACCAAATGGGGAGATGTGTACAAACCGACCTTCAGGCCTGCAAAGTGCAGAATAGAGGCTAAAAAGGAGGCCACCGACCCTTTGCCATTGGTTCCGGCAATATGGACGAAAGCTTGCCCCCGCTCCGGATGGCCAAGGCGCTCCAAGAGGGCTGAAGTGGAGGACAGCCCAAACTTAATGCCGAATTTCTGCAAAGCGAAAAGTTCCTGCAGGCAGGATGCGTACTCGGAATCCAGGGTATTCATCGGCAAGCTCCAGAGGTCAAGGTTGAAAGGAGTATTTCAACCCTTGCACTTCTCGGTCGGGGTGTTTAGCTTTTCATAAAATATCGACGGCCAAGCCAAGTGTTTGTAGCAATATGCCGTGCCAATATGCAAGAGGGAGCCTCTGAAACCATGCGTGAATACAAGTTGGGTGAACTGGAAATATCTTTCAACAAGGAAGGCCTTACAAAGCATTCCAAGCTCAGCTATCCGGTCCGTTACGGCCGCTTTTCCCAGGTCCAGTCCAAAGATTATGTGTTTGAGTTCAATCTGGGTGGGGAGCCGAAATTTCTGCACGGGAAAAACGGGAACTGGCCACATCCTTCGGAGTGGTTGAAGCGGACCTTAGGAAATGACTGGGTGTATTATTTCAGCGGGGGATATACCAATGTATTCGATTGCCTGGGTGAGTATTACGTGCCATGTTTTCCCTATCCCTCCAATTCCCTGTGGACCAGGGATCCGTTTCAGGACCCTGAAGTCAAAAACGGCTTTCTGGCCTGGAAATGGCTGCGCAAAACGGCCGATTCCTTGCTGCATGGCGGGGCTTTGGACCCTGATGTGCGGCATTTCTTAGAGCGGATAACGGCCAACGATCCTCCGGCCCTATGGCATAAGACCTTACGTCTTTTCGCCCTGCTCAAAGGGCGAATGAGCGTGCTTCCACCGGACACTCGCCATGTGGATTACGACGTTTTGCCCCTGAATATCTCCGACGGCTGTCTGTATAACTGTAGATTTTGCAGCGTCAAATCCGGACAAGGGTTTGAGGAAAGGAGCCGGAAGGATATTGGGGAACAGATTGAAGGGATCAAGGCATTGATCGGTCCGGATATGGTGAATTATAATGCCGTATTTTTGGGCCAGCACGATGCATTGAACTGCCGTCCGGAGCTTATTGCCTCTGCTGCTTTAAGCGCCTATGAGGGCTTTGAACTGCAAAATTCCATTCTGCAAGGCCGCTACCTGTTTCTTTTTGCCAGCGTGGATTCTTTGCTTCAGGCCAGTTCCGATCTGTGGTCCAGATTGCAGGAGCTGCCCTACTATGTTTATATAAATGTAGGGTTGGAGTCGGCGTATCTGCCAACGCTGAAGACCCTGGGCAAGCCCCTTACACCTCCCCGGATCCTAGAAGCCTATGACCGGATGCTGGACATCAACCAGGAAATGCCTAATGTGGAAATATCCGCTAATATGCTGGTGGATTGGGATATGCATCCCGGACATTGGGAGTCCTTGCGGGAAATGCTTCATGAGCGTCCGGGCCGGATTCAGACCAAAGGGGGGGTATACCTTTCCCCTTTGAGCCGACGGCGGCCCAAAGAACAGATGCGCATGTTTCAAAACTTGAAGAGGCGAAGCAAGATACCGCTTTTTCTTTATCTTATCCAACGCCTGTAACATGACCCAACAGGAGGCTTCCATGGCAGACCATCCTTTGGCCGGGCAACCGGTTCCGGAATCCATGCTCATAAACATCCCCAGGTTAGTGACGGCCTATTTTCACCAGCAACCCGATTCCCAGGTTGCGGCTGAGCAGGTGGCCTTTGGCACTTCCGGGCACCGGGGAAGTTCTGAGGACAGAAGCTTTAACCAAAATCATATCATGGCCATTACCCAAGCTGTGTGTGAACACCGCATAAAAAACGAGGTATATGGGCCGTTGTATGTTGGCTTTGACACCCATGCCTTGTCCGAGCCGGCCTTTGAAACGACCTTGGAAGTTTTGGCCGCCAATGAAGTGGAAACGGTTATTCAAGAGGGGAGAGGGTATACTCCCACCCCGGTCATTTCGCGTATGATTCTGGCTTGGAACCAGGACCAGGATCGATCCCGGGCGGACGGAATCGTTATCACCCCATCCCACAATCCACCGCAAGACGGGGGGATCAAATACAACCCTCCCCACGGAGGACCAGCGGACACAGACACTACGGCGGCCATTCAGGACCGGGCCAATGCCATATTAAAAGCCGGTCTCCGTGAGGTCCGGCGTATGCCCATAACCAAAGCTCTTCAGGCCCGGACCACCCATGTCCTGGACATGATTGAACCCTATGTCCATGGCTTGACCCGCATTCTGGATATGCAGGCCATAGCATCTTCCGGGCTGGTCCTGGGAGCCGATCCTTTAGGAGGTTCCGGCCTGGCTTTCTGGGACCGAATTGTTTCCAAATACGGGTTGAATCTGGAGGTGGTCAACCGAAGAATCGATCCCTCTTTTGCCTTTATGCCCCTGGACAAAGATGGGGTCATCCGCATGGACTGTTCTTCCAGTCAAGCCATGTCCGGTCTGATCCAAATGAAAGACCGCTTCGATCTGGCCTTTGGCAATGATCCGGATTTTGACCGCCATGGAATCGTGACCAAAAAGGGGTTGATGAATCCCAACCACTTCCTGGCTGCCAGCGCCAAGTACCTGTTTGAGACCAGGCGGGAATGGCCGGGACATGTGGCCGTGGGCAAGACCGTGGTCACCAGTTCCATGCTGGATCGAGTGGCCAAGTCCCTGGGGCGCAAACTCGTCGAAGTCCCGGTGGGTTTTAAATGGTTTGTGCCTGGATTGTTGACCGGGGAGGTGGGTTTGGGATGCGAGGAGAGCGCCGGGGCCTCATTTTTACAATTTGACGGCTCGGTGTGGACAACGGACAAGGACGGTCTGATCATGGGGCTTTTGGCCGCAGAAATGACCGCAGTGAGAGGAAAGGATCCTGCCGGGGTGTATTCGGAGTTGGAGTCCGAATTGGGCAGCCCGGTCTACATTCGGGTGGATGCCCAGGCTACTCCGGAGCAGAAGTCAAGACTGAAGAAACTCTCTCCTGAACATGTGCGGACCAAGACCTTGGCTGGGGAGGAGATTCTTGCTAATTTGACTGCGGCCCCGGGCAATGAGCAGCCAATTGGCGGACTGAAAGTGGTCACTGAAAACGGCTGGTTTGCAGCCCGGCCCTCCGGGACTGAAGCCATATACAAAATTTATGCCGAGAGCTTTCTGGGACAGGATCATGTGCAGCGTATTGTGCAGGAAGCTCAGGAGCTGGTGGATTCGGTCATCGGATGACGGAGAGGTTTGGGGAGAACGGTTTGAAAGCACAATGTTCGACGCAAGGAAATGATTATGAGACTCGGGCGGAATGATCCCTGTCCCTGTGGCAGTGGATTGAAGTATAAGAAGTGTTGCCTAGGGAAAGAGGGCAGGAGTCCAGCCAGGGATAAGGACCTGTATTACAAAAAATATAAGATCAGTCTGAAAGAAGCCCAAGACATAGAGGGTATTCGCCGGGCCGGGGCATTGGTGGTCAAGACCCTGGATCTGGTGGAGGGTCATATTCGGCCAGGGATTTCCACCGACTCTATCAACTCCCTGGTCCATGACTTTACCCTCGAGCATGGAGCCACTCCGGCCCCCTTGAATTATAACGGATTTCCCAAAAGCGTCTGCGTGTCGGTGAACGAGGTCATTTGCCATGGCATTCCCGGGGAGCGCATACTGCAAGAGGGAGATATCGTCAATGTGGACGTGACATCCATTCTGGGCGGATATTTTGCAGACGCCAACAAGACGTTTTGCGTCGGCCAGGTGAGCGCGGAGGCGGAAAAAATTGTTCAGGTAGCCAGACAGGCCCTGTTCAAGGGGCTGGGCCAGGTCCGGCCGGGCAACCGGATCGGGGATATTGGTTGGGCCATCCAAGAGTGGGCCGAAAGTCAAGGATGTTCGGTGGTCCGGGAGATGGTGGGCCATGGGGTAGGGTTTCAGTTCCATGAACCTCCCCAGGTCCCCCATTTCGGTAATAAGAACCAGGGCATTCTGTTGGTTCCGGGGATGGTCTTCACTGTGGAGCCGATGATCAATCTGGGGCGTCGGGAGCTTCGAATTCTGGACGACAACTGGACCGCAGTGACCAAGGACAGCTCCCTGTCCGCCCAGTTCGAGCAGACCATCGTGGTTACCGAAGAAGGCTATGAGAGTTTGACCCCATACGATTGATTGTGCAGTGCTGAAACGCAGTCAGCACTGCACAATCAATCGTAGTCCACGGCGCTGAAACGCATGAGCTTGTTCCAGGTGTGCGCGGATTCAATGCGACGCACAGTCCCGGTTCGCCCGCGCATGACCAGGGAAGAGGTGGTGGCCCCGGCCCCACTGTACCGGACTCCGGGCAGGAAGGTTCCTCCGGAGATTCCGGTGGCGGCAAAAAAAACATCGTCGGCGTCGACCAGATCGTTGACCGTGTATACCCGATGCAGGTCCAGTCCTTGGTCCTGCAAGGCCTTTTTTTCCTCCTCTTTCTGGGGATCCAGGCGGCTGAGCATTTCCCCGCCCATGGCCTTGATGGCGCAGGCCGAGAGCACCCCTTCCGGAGTCCCTCCGGTGCCCATGAGCACGTCCACATCCGAGGTAGGATCCACGGCCATTAAAGCACCAGCCACATCTCCGTCGGTATGCAGCTGAATCCTGGCCCCGGCTTGACGTATCTCTTCGATGAGTCCTTTGTGCCTGGGTTTGTCCAGGACAAAGACCATCAGGTCGTCGATATCCTTGTTCAGGCAACGCGCAATGGAGAGCAGGTTCTCCATCACCGGGGCGTGCAGGTCCACTTTTCCCTTGGCTGGGGCTGGAACCACCAGCTTTTGCAGGTAGTAGCTCTGGCCGGGTACGAACATACTCCCCCCTGGGGCCAGGCCGACAACTGAAATGGCATTTGGACGCCCAAAGGCCAGAAGGTTGGTGCCTTCCACTGGGTCCACGGCCACATCCACCAAGGGACCGTGTCCGGTCCCTACTGATTCCCCGTTGAACAGCATGGGGGCCTTGTCCTTTTCCCCTTCCCCGATGACGATGGTTCCTTGGATATCAAGGCCGCTGAATGATAAACGCATAGCGTCTACGGCCGCCTTGTCCCCGTTTTTCTTGTCTCCGCGGCCCAGCCAGCGGGCTGAAGCCAGGGCTGCAGCCTCAGTGACCCGGACCAGATCAAGGGCCAGGTTACGCTGTGGAATTTCTACCTTCATATCTGGTGCGCTCCTCAAACGAGATCAGATGTCAGCTTTGCCTCCGGCAAATCTGACATATTTTTGGGCCAAAGCGCCCAAAAAGCGTTTTGCCGGGTTGGTCGAGTAAGAAATTGTTGTCTCTGAGGGACAGGACTTGGGGTCAAGCCCTCTTCAGTTTCATGCTGGATCACACTGGCAGCCGCAGCCAGAGGCGGCGCTGACATCTGAAAACTGAAACCTTGTGGTCTTATTTCCTGCGAGCCCTTCTGTGGGGAGAATTCAACACTCCAGGTCATTTTCCCACGGTCTCGATCAGATCAATCCGTTTTTGATGCCGGCCTTGGTCAAAGCGGGTACGCACAAACACGTCCACAATGGCCAGGGCCACGTCTTCGCCGATAACTCTGGCCCCCAGACAGAGGATGTTGGCATTGTTATGCTTGCGGGCCATTCTGGCCATATATTCATTGGTGCACAAGGCGGCCCGGATATTGGAAAACCTGTTGGCAGTCATGGTCATTCCCAACCCGGTCCCGCAGATCAACAGTCCAAACTGTCCGTGTTCCCGGACTTGTTGACACACTCTGGACGCAAAAAGGGGGTAGTCGCAACTGGCGGTGGACTCCGGTCCCAAGTCGGAGCAGACAAAGCCGTTTGCCTGGAGGTGCTGCATGCACAAATTTTTCAGGCTCAGTCCGGCGTGATCTGAGCCGCAATACATAGTGCTGATTGTATCATCCATGATGTATCCATACCTTTGACTGGGGGCTGAATGCTTCCTTCGTGTTGTTTGAACTCTCAAGGCTGTTACGTGTTCTGAGCATCGGCCTCAGACCCAGGTGCATCCAAACCCCACTTGCGACACCGCTTGTTGATCAGGTCCATTCGCAGGTCGGTCAGTTCCTGTTTCAAAAACAAAAGTTCCTTTTCCAAAAAGTCGATTTGTTTCTGGCACAGTTCGGCCTCGGCGGAATCGTTTCCGGACTGGGATGCCAAGAGTTTTCCCAGTTTTTGATATTCGGTGTTCAGTCGCTTTTCCATTTGCCTGATCTCCAAAGAGCGCAGGAAACGGACAATCGCCCAGCGCAATTCGCTGCCGATGATTTTTAAGGTCAAAGGAATGGATTGCAGGGTGGACAGGGCGTGGGTTTTGGATGCTTGCAGAATCTGTTCGCTCATGCACAGACCTCCAGACGGGTATTTGTTTATTCCCCTATGGGCCGGAGGGTGGTTTCCTCCGGCAGGGGAAGGGTTAGGGCCTTTTCCGGCCAGGGCTGAGAACGAAAACGGATATCTTTGGTTCGAACCACAGCTTTGTGCTGGGCAGTCTCTAATCGATACGTGCGGGCAATGGGGAATTGGCTCTGTTCATGGTAATCACTTATCTTAATGGTCCAGGGGAATGGCTGGCTCCCGGCCATGGATATCAGTTGGCCTCGCTGGTCCAGAACCAAGGACTGGACCCGGCTGGAGCCGGTAAAGCGGTATTCAATATGTTCATTGGATTGCGGGATTGTCTGCTCAAAGGATGGGGGCAGGCAAGCTGCTGATTGTCCGGTCAAGAGGTAAGCCAGTTCCTGCAGGCTGAAAGGGCTGGGAAATCCGAGTCGTTTCAGGGCGAATCCGGAGTCCGGGTGGGTGTAGGCGGTTTCCTGATCCGGATAGTAGGCCAACAACCCTTGGGTATCAATTCTCCATAAAGATATGGTAATACCCAGACCGGCTTTGAGGTCCAGGCGCAAGGGCAGATTGGTATTTCCCCACAACTCCAGGATGCTCCGCCGGCTTTCTTCAGGTCCGGAATAGTTCAGGCTGGCCTTGATCCAGAAAGGAACGTCCTCGCGGGAGGCGAAGTTTTGCTGGAAGCGCTTCCACACTCGGTTGGCCTGAGAAATGGAGATTTCTTCCCGGGGAGCGGTGAGCGGGGCGCACGCCTGCAAGCCGAGGATCAGGCTGAGTAGAGCCCAAAGGGACAAGGTGCCCGGCCAAGGTCCAGATTGAGGTTTATTATTTATCCGGGTCATGATCTTGTGTTAGGGCCTCAAGTTTGCTTTGCACGCGTTGTGGATGCTCCGGCTCCAACAATAGGGATCGGCTGTATCCCCGACGGGCCTGATCGATCTTGTTCAAGGCCCGGGCTATATCGCCGTAGTGTTCCCAGATGACCGGGTCGTCGTCTACCAGGGTCACGGCGGTCTGGATAGATTCCCAGGCCTGCCGGTGTTGGCCGACTGTGTAATGATACCAGGCCAAAGAGTCAAGGTAGTAGCCGTTTTCCGGATCCAGGCTTAAGGCTTTTTCGATGAGGATCTTGGCTCGATCCAGGTCCCGCTCTTGTTCAACCAGTGTGTACCCGAGAAAATTCAAGGCCTGGGCATGTTCCGGATCTTGGGTGATAATCCGGTTCATGTGCTTGATGGCTTCATCAATCCGGTCCTGTTCATACTCCAGGACCCCGAGCTGAAAGAGGATTTCCGTATTATCCGGCAAGACATCCAAGCCGTTGCCCAGAATGCGGCGGGCTGCGTCCGGTTCTTGCCGGGAGCGAAATATTTTAGCTTGCAGGGTATAAAAGATTTCCTGTTGAGGGTATGTATTGACGGCTTGTTTGGCTAAGGTCAAGGCCGCAGAGGGAGTTCCCTTTTCCCAAAGCAATTGACAGCGCAAAGCCAAGGCCCGGGGATGGAGTTCGGAGTTTTCCGGAATTTGACGCAACAGGACCAGGGCCCGATCCAGATCGTTATGCAACTCCCAGACCAGAACGGCCCGATAAAGAAAACCTCGCGGAGAATGAGCGATTTGGGGCCCAAAATCCTGCAGGGCCTGCAGGGCGACCTCGTAAAAACCATTGTTCACAAACAGACCGATCCCGGACAAAACAACTTCCGGTTGACTGATCCGGGAGGTAAGGACCTGCAAAGCCTGGTTGGGATTATTGAGCTTGAGATTGATTTCAATGAGCCGTAAAAGGATGTCCGGGCTGGTCTCCCCAAGATCGAGCAATGTGGAATAGGCTTTTTGGGCAGCCACGAAATCCCTGTTCAGTTCATACTGGTATCCCAACTCGGCCCAGGCCTTGTGAAAGGTGGGATTGAGTCGCGTGGCCTGTTCCAGGTGAAGTATAGTCTTTCTTCGATTGTCCATTGCGTCGTAAGCCTGGGCCAGGAAGTAATGGGTATTGGCCGATCTGACCTTTTCCGGAATAGCTTGCAGGACAGACAGGGCTTGGGAAGGGAGTCTTTCCTGGAGTAGAATTCGGCCCAGGCGGGAACTTAAGGACCAGTCCTCAGGGTGCCGGTCCAGGGTTGTGTGGACCAGATCCATGGCTTGGTCGTCTTTATCCTGAACCAAAAGGGTTCGGATAAGGGCCAGGGTCAATGAAAGATGCTGGGGGGAGACGCTGAGTCCTTTTCGGGCTGTTTGCTCCGCTTCTGCATACTTGTTGGCCTTCCAGAGGCGATGGATTTTTTCCAGGAAGAGCTCTGGATTCGGATCCAGTTCAATGGCTGTGTTTAAGGCCTCCATGGCCTCATCTCCGGACAGCTGCAAAGAATGAAGGTATGCGTATGTGGCCCGGGCCTGGTCGGAGAGAGAGGGGGGCTTTGCAAACTCCGGCTGCCGGACCGGTCCGCGGGATGTGGTACAACCGGGCAGGCCTGGAGCAACCAGGATCAGGATAGCAACAGCCATGGGGAAGAGACGAGGAAAAAGCATAAATTTTACAAACACAATTGCTTCATGCGGCGATAGAGATACTGCCCCATGTGTACCCCACAGGATATGAATTCCGGACCATAGATCTGTCCAGTCGGGGTACGAAAGGTTTCAGAGATAGATTCAATGATTTCAAGGCCATGGGGGAAGCGGTCCAGGATTTTTTCCATGGGCCAATCTTCATAATCGCAGATTTCCCACAGGGTGGTCACGAAATTGTCCGGTCCCCATCTGAACTTATCCCCGTCGTATAAGGCGTTGCTTAAAAGCTGAGCAGCCGGGTCCTGGGTCGGTAGATGGGGCTTAAAGGCTTCATGATTGGCTATGGCCAGGGCAATCATATCCTTGTCCTGTTCAGAAAAGGGATAATCCTGGAGGATCTTGTAGCTTAAGCTGGCCCCCTGCCGGGCATGCTCCGGTTCCAATCGACATGTATCGTGGAGCAGACCGGCAATTTGGGATAAAAGCATGAGATGCCGGCTTAAGGTAACGTCCCAGCCCGCTGTCTCGGCCAAGACCAAGGCCCCAGCCTCTATGGCCACGCTCTTGCTGTGCTCAATTCCGTGTCCGTAATCATCGTGCAGAAAAGGAATGGCATCCTCGCGGCATCTTTGAATCAAGGGATGATCGAAAAAGGTTTCTCTGGCGTGACCCAGCTCCGGTGCATAATGGTCATAGAATTGAGGAAGGTTTTGGCTTTTGAGCTCTTTGGCTTCCAGTTTTAAATGGTGCAGGTAATTATTCATGGCTGATCCAATCGGAGGAAAAGTCTTGGATTGATTCAGAGAGATGACCGCGCAGCTTTTCCAGCAATCTGGACTCGATTTGGCGGACCCGCTCCCGGGTAATCCCGTAGTCGTCTCCAATCTCACGTAAAGTGATCGGATTCTGGGCCAGCAGGCGGTCGTAAAGGATGCGCCTCTCCTTTTCATTGAGCTTGGGCTCTAAGGTCTTGATATGGGTCCGCAGGTGGTCGGATATCTCTTCCTGGGCCAGACGATCCTCGATACTGGCCTCCAGAGCCGGTAAAAGATCCATGCGCGTTGTGGTGGTGTCCTCGCTGAAAGGGCTGTCCAGGGACAGATCGCTTTGTCCCATGCGCATGGACATCTCTTCCACATCTTCCTTGCTCACATCCAGGCTTTTGGATAGGGTTTCGGAATTGGGATCAAAGCCAAGGTTTTCCAAACGTTGACGTTCCTTGCCCAGATTGTAGAACAGCTTGCGCTGGGATTGGGTGGTTCCTATCTTGACCATCCGCCAGTTGTCCATAATGAATTTCAGGATGTAGGCCTTGATCCAGAAAGAGGCATAATACGAAAACTTGATTCCCCGGTCCGGGTTGAACTTCTGGACGGCCTTCATCAGACCGATATTTCCCTCCTGGATCAGCTCAAGGACGTTTTTCATCCATTTACGTTGAAATTCCATTGCTATCTTGACCACCAGGCGCAGATGGGAGGTGATCAACCGAAAGGCGGCTTGGTGATCGCTATGTTCATGATAGCGGCGGGCCAGCTCAAACTCTTCATTGGCATCCAGGGGGGGGAAGGCGTTGATCTCCCGCAGGTACATTTGCAGGGCATCCTGAGATCTTAGATCCCGGCCTGGACTGGGTACGGGCAGATTGGGCAGGCCCTGGCTGCTGGAAGCCTGAGTCAGAGTATGAGGTTCGGCTCCAGATGGTTCTTCCGCTTTGATATCAGGCAGGTCTTGGTCGTTGACTTCGAGTTCCAAGTCCTGCTCTGCATCCGGCTGCTGTCCGTTGTCTTTGGAGGGCGATGTATTTGGGGTCATGGTCTGTGTACCTCGTTATGGTGCAGACTCTGTCCGCTCATTCAGTGTAGATTTTTTATTTGTCATTTTCAATGATTTTCAGTATAGGATTCGAATTTAGGGGCTTATAGTATATTCCCAGGTCTGACAATATGCATTCTCTCTTCTTACGCAAGGCCAATATTCAAGATGTGCAAGCTATACACCGCTTGCTGATGACCTTTTCCCAACAGGGCCTTCTTTTGCCCCGTTCATACAGCGAATTATATAAGCACCTGCGTGATTTTTTTGTTTTGGACAGCGACAAAGGAATCCAGGGTTGCTGCGCACTGACCATTACTTGGGAAAACCTGGCCGAGATTCGGTCTCTGATTGTCAACAGCGCCTATCAAGGTCTGGGCTGGGGCCGCCGATTGGTGGACACCAGCCTGAGTGAGGCTTTGACCTTGGGGGTATACAGAATTTTTACATTGACCTATCAAACCGAATTTTTTTATAAAATGGGCTTTGCAGCCGTGGAAAAAGATGTTCTGCCCCAAAAGGTGTGGGCCGATTGCTTGAACTGCCCCAAGTTTCCGGATTGTTGCGATGAAGTTGCCATGCTGGTGGAGTTATGAAGAAGGATGATACCATGAGTTCTGTTCCCATGCACTGCCTTTTTGATTCTGAAGTCATATCCGCCAGGATCCGGGAGTTGGCAGAGGCCATAGATGCGTACTATGCAGGGATCCAGAGTCCCCTAGTGGTCGTGTGCGTGCTCAAGGGGGCCGTTGTGTTCTTTGCCGATTTGATCCGGGCCATGCATATACCGGTAGAGGCGGACTTCGTCCGCTTGGCCAGTTATGGCCAGCACACTGTCCGTGACGGAAATATCAAGTTCAGCAAGGACATGGAGGTTCCCATCCAGGACAGGCATGTCTTGATTGTTGAAGATATCGTAGACACCGGTCATACGGTGGCCTACTTGAAAAAGGTGTTCCAGGCCAGGAATCCGGCCAGTATGGCCGTATGTTCCTTAATCCATAAAACCGGACGCCGGGAAGTGGAGCTTGGGGTGGACTTTTATGGGTTTTGTCTGGAAAGTGGCTTTGTTGTTGGATACGGTCTCGATTGCGGGGAGGCCTACCGCCAGCTGGACGCCATTTATGAAATTGTTCAGGACTGAATTGGTCTGGCCCAGGTTACACGTTCATCCTGTACGGTCCTTGCCCGGGAGGCTATTATGATCATCTCCTGCCCCCAATGCCAAACAAAATACCGTTTATCTCAGGAGAAAGTCAAACCCGAGGGTACCCGGGTGCGCTGCTCCAGGTGCAGACATGAATTCGTAACAGTTCCCGAGGACGACTTGTCAGCCACCTTTTGGGCCGGGGGAGGGGAGGAGGAAGGCAGCTTCCAGGAACCGAAGCCCGATCAGGATAGGTTTTCGGATGCCTTGGCTGATGAAGATCAGGACCAACCGGACGGGGGGAGGAGGAGCTTGGCCAAGCCTTTGCTTTTGCTCCTGCTTCTTGCCCTTCTGCTGGGAGCAGGGGGGTATATGTACTGGCCTCAGGTCTCCAAGTGGATGCCTTTTTTTTCCTCCCAGCCCAGAACGGATATCGAATTGGGCCGAAAGGTAGAAGAATCCTCCCAGACTGAGAACATCGCCCTCAAAGATGTCCGCCAATATATGGTTGACAATCAGAGTATGGGTCGGATTCTGGTCATTGAAGGCCGGGCCATGAACACCTCAGAAACGGCTCAACGAGCCATTAAGGTTCAGGCTGCATTGTTTGACGATCAGGGCCGGAGCTTGATCAGTCAGGAATTTCTGTGCGGAAATACCGCATCCTTGTACCAATTGCAGCACCTGAACCAAGAGGAACTCCAGGGTGTTTTGTCCTCTCAGGCCGGGATCCTGGCCAACAATTCCCATATTGCTCCCAAACAAGATGTGCCTTTTATGACATTTTTCCCCCAGTTTCCGGAAAATGTGGCTGAGTTCAGCTTAAAGGTGGTCCAGGCCAAAGAGACGCAAACGAATCGGGATACAAGGTGATTGGACAAAAGGGTCTGAATGCTTACGAAGATTCTTCAGATTTAAATGAAAACCAAACAACAGTTCGAGTGCCGAGGTTGCGGAGCCCATACCGCTCAGTGGCAGGGGCAGTGTCCCCAATGCGGGCAGTGGGGAACGGTTCAGCAGATTGTGCAAGCCACGGAGAAAAATGCCCACCATCCAGTCCTCCACCACCTGACCAGCTTAGATGAGATTACCTTGGCCGGGCAAGGGGGGATTTCCACAGGATCCACAGCTGTAGACACCTTTTTGGGCCAAGGGCTGATGCCGGGATCGATTGTTTTGCTCGGCGGTGCTCCAGGCATGGGCAAGTCCACTTTTATCCTCCAACTTATGCGTTCTCTGCATGGCCAGGGCCTGGCCCCGGTGTATGTCTCTGGAGAGGAATCCTTGCGTCAGCTCAAACAGCGCTCTGTCCGCCTGGGAATGGATGGTCAGGGCCTCATGGCCATGAACTCCACCCGTCTGGAGGACATCCTGGCCAGCATGGATCAAACTCCCCGTCCCCAGGTGGTCATGGTGGACTCCGTGCAGACCATGGTCTGTGCTGATTGTGAGGGCGGTCCGGGCAGTGTCTCCCAAGTTCGCACTGTGGCCGCTTCCCTGATCGAAGCGGCCAAGGCCAGGGGGGTGTGTGTCATCCTGATCGGACATGTGACCAAGGATGGCCAGATCGCCGGTCCCAAGCTTTTAGAGCATATGGTAGACACGGTGCTTTCCTTGGAGGGAGACGGTAACCACGATTTCCGCATTTTAAGGGTGATCAAGAACCGTTTTGGTCCGACCAGCAATATTTTGGTTTTGAAGATGGTGCCCAAGGGACTGCAGATTGTCCACGATCCCTCCACCTTTTTCCTGCGGGCCAGGGATCCCTCCCTATCCGGCAGCGCCCTGGTTATGGCCCTGGAAGGGCAGCGTCCTTTGGCGGTGGAGGTTCAGGCTCTGGTCACCGAGAGCTTCGGTTCCATGCCCCGGCGGACTTCGCTGGGCTTTGACAGCAACCGCTTGCATCTGCTCTTGGCCATTGTGGAGAAGCGCTTGCATCTCAGGCTGGGAGCCATGGATGTGTACGCCAAGATCGGTGGGGGGTTGAAAATGGAAGAACCGGGTATGGATCTGGGACTGGTAGCCGCTGTTCTTTCCTCCTATTACGACCGTCCCTTGCCAGAAGGAGCCGTGTTCTGGGGGGAAGTGGATTTAAGCGGTCAGATCCGGCCCATTACCGGCCATGACCTGCGCACCAGGCAGGCTGTAACCCTAGGCTATACCCCGATCGTTTGTCCCGGCGGAGGACAAGAATCCAAGGTTTCCTTGCCCTCGGGAAGATATATGCCTATAACCAACATCCAGGAGATGGGGTCTTTCTTTGCCTCTACCCCTGGAGAAAAGGAGGCACCGGGCGCATGAGGCTTAAAACCTCACTGTAACTGAGGTCATTGAGCCGAAAATCCGGGGCCTCGGAGTTGATTCCGGCATAATACTGCATAAGGATCATATACCTGCGGACCAACTCCGGTATCAGAAAATGGGTACGCACATGTTCCCTGGCCTGCTCACCCATGGCTTGGGCCTCATCGGAATGGGTCAGGAGATAATCCAGTCGCTGCACGATTCTTTCCACATCCAAGGGATCGACCAGAAAGCCGGTCTGCCCGTCCACTATCTGCTTGGCGATCCCTCCTACTTTGGACCCGATGACCGGGGCCCCCTGCCACATGGCCTCGGTGACCACCAGCCCAAAGCCCTCCTTGGTGGATACATGGACAAAGGCCCGGGCCAAGCGCATTAAGGCTCCGACCACTTCATCATTGTTGTCCACATTGACCCAGAAAATGATGTCCGGATCATCTCCGGCTTGATTTTTGAGCTTTTCCAGCATGGCCCCGCCTTCCGGATCGTCGGAAGCGGTGTTGCCCACAAAAATAAGATATGGAGCCGGATCAGGTTTGACTCTGGTTTTGTATTCCTGGAAGGCAGTGATAATGGTGGATTGATTCTTGTGGATATCGTACCGGGAGACAGCAGCTACTATAGGTCGCTCCGGATCGATCCCGTGAGTGGAAAACAGACTGTCCAGGGCGTTGAGGGCTTCCTGCTCCGACCTGTATCTGTTTTTGGCGGCCAGGGGGTCGATGCAGGGATAAATCTGATACATGGGGATTTGAAGCCCGGGGCCGATGAACTCCGGGATAGTGAAAATGGCTCCGGCGCAATGGTTGATATAGGGAAGCAGGAAGCGCCAGACGATCTCATTGGGTGCTGAGGTGTCAATATGGCACCGCCACAGGATATTGCCGAAAATAAGCCCGTTCATGACCATAGCCGCCGGCTGGGGGTCGTGGATAACCACCAGATCCGAAGCAATGAATGTATTCTTGGCGTTTTCGTCTATAGTGTTCAGGTAGGCCTGAAAGATCTCTTCCAGGCCAATGGGCAAATCCATACCTTGCAGCATGTTGTGAAACTTCTTGGTCACCTGGAAGAAGTTGTCATTCCCGCGGATCACATGCCAGTGGGCCTGAATGCCCAAGCCCAGGGCCAGGGGCACGGCACTGCTCAAGATTTCGGCCACTCCCCCCCCGATCAAGGTGGAGTTGACGTTGGTCCAGCCCTTGCCTTCCAAAGGGGCGGCGGTGCGCTTCAAGGACTCTACCCGGGCCTGGCCGATGTAGGGGGTGAAGTCCTCAGGTTTGTATACGTGGGATGGTTGAAAGGTCTCCAGAGTGGTCACATGCGTAGGGCCAGTATTCTGTTGCATGAGGGATCTCCCCTTGGTCCAGAACGTTTAGCTGAGAAAAGACAGCGGGTTTTTAGTATTGAAGCTCATATGTACTGTAGCCCATGAGATTGAGCAAGGCAACCAAGTAGGGATCGGCCCGGTGATAGGGAAGGAGGAACTTGATCTGCCCTTTTTGATTTCGGGTCAGGATGGACCCGCGAAGGACCAGGTTCAGGCCGTCCCCTGTGGACCAAGACAGACACAGGTCCTGGCTCTGCAACAGGTTGTGGGGGCTGATGTCGTGGCCTGGCTCCAATGCAAAACCCGGATCTACGGGAGGTGGCAAGGGCCCTGATCTTTCGGAAGGCAAATTTGTCCAGGAGATGGAAGGCAGGAAAAGGTTTTCTTGGCAGGGGATGGCCTGCTGAGCCCAAGCCGGCCCTGAGTCATCGGAGACGGACCATAGGAGCTGTATATCCTTGTTTTGTAAATAGCCAAGCAAGAGTCCGGGTATGTTGTGGGAGCCGGCTTTGGTGGGGGCAAAAACAGCAAATCGAAAGTTTCTGTGGTCCTGGACCGCCAAGATGGTTCGAGCCCTGATCTCCAGACTCATTTTTCCCGGCAATGCCATTATCAGTGGTCTTGAAGAGGACCAGACCATGAAATGGGAGCGGCAGGTGTCTTCCAGGACAGTGTATACCTCCTGCGGGGTCCACAGGAGGGGAACAGGGCAGACGATCAGTCCGGACTGGGCCATGCTTTGGATCGTGGAATCATTGAATTTATCCCGGGAAGCAAAGAGAACCAAGCATCCCCATGGAGATGTAGCCAGGGGGGTCTGCTCCAAATGAATGCGCACCCATTGTCCATGGCCCAAGGGGTAGATAAGCTCTCCCTGCTGAGAAAAATCAAATCCCAAATGGGTGAGCTGATGTATGACCTGATCCTTATGGCTCCATCCTGGCCCACTTGAGGGCTGGTC
>CAZUER010000029.1:0-7759 GCA_964619345.1 uncultured Desulfohalobiaceae bacterium | reverse complement strand
AAAATTGTATGGGCCTGAGACCAGAGTGGAGGGGAGATAGAGTTGATCGCCGGGGTACAGAAGGTCCGGGTTTTGTATGTCCGGGTTGTGCCTGACCACCCTGGACACCCAGGCCCCGAGCTTGTTCTTGGGGATGTGCATGGATTTTCCGATCGAATACAGGCAGTCGCCTTTTTGCACCGTATAGATCCTGCCTTGCCCAGGGGAATCTTTCCACACGCTCCCATCGGCCAAGGATTGCCAAGGGGCGGCATGGGCGGATGGGGCCATAGGGCCTAGAATCGTCAACAGGCAGAGGGCTAGGAGGCAGGCTGCTTTGAGCATGGAGGTATTGTAATGGAGGCAGCCTTGCGGTCAAGAGCCAAAATTCTGGGTATCCATGTTTATTTTTTCATTTTCTCCATCTCCTGGTCGCGCAAGACTCGGCGTAAGACTTTTCCCACCGCCGATGTGGGCAGCTCGGTCCGGAATTCAATGCTTCTGGGCCGTTTGTAGCCGGCCAGTCGTTCCAGGCAAAAGTCCAGGATCTCTTTTTCCGTGGCCTCCTTTCCGCTCCGGAGTTGGATAAAGGCTTTGACCTGTTCCCCGCTGGTAGGGTGCGGAATGCCTACTGCGGCCGCTTGGGCCACCTTGGGGTGTTCGTACAAGACCTCCTCCACTTCCCGGGGATAGCAGTTAAATCCCCCGACCAGGATGACATCCTTCTTGCGATCGGTAATGACGATGTACCCATCTTGGTCAATGTGCCCTATATCTCCGGTTAAAAAATAGCGGCGACCCTCGATCTCCCGGAACACAGCCGCATTGGCCTGGGGATTTCGCCAATAGCCCTGCATGACTTGGGGGCCATGGACGGCGATCTCTCCATCTTCACCGAGATGTAACTCCATTTGCCCGGTATCCAGGTCCACAATCTTGATGTCTGTATTGGGCCAGGGAAACCCCACGGAGCCGAACCGGCGCAAGGAGATGTCGCTGGGGTTTCCAGCAATAACCGGCGCGGTCTCGCTTAATCCGTAGCCTTCAAAAATAACAGCTCCGGTTTTCTGCTCAAATTGTTTAGCCACTTCCTGGGGCAGGGGAGCACCCCCAGAGGCACAGGCCCGTATGGAGCGCAAGTTGAATTTGTGCAGCTGGGGGTGGTTGATAAAGGCTGAAAAGATGGTGGGTACGGCCACCAGCAAGGTGGGCTTGTAATCTTGAACGGCCTTGAGCACTTCGGTAAAGGGCGGTTTTCCGGCCCTGGGATCGGGGATGCAGATCAAACGGCTGGCTGAGTAGCAGGACCCGATAAGGCATAAAGTCATGCCAAAAATGTGATACCAGGGCAAAACACCCAGGTAACAGTGCTTCCCTCCGGGTTCGACCCGTTTCTGGCCCTGGCCGTCGCGGCGGGGAAAGCGGACCCATTCGTCCCAGGCCATGACATCGTAGACAAAGTTGGCATGGGTCAAGACGGCTCCTTTGGGCACACCGGTCGTTCCCCCGGTATAGATGATCAGGGCCGGATCGTGGACCGGGTCGATATCCACTTCCGGTGGCTGGGCAGGGGATTGATCCAGGATTTGATCAAAGAATACATGGCTTGGGTCGTGATTGGCAGCTTGGGGCAGCTTTCGCAGCATGCGGCCCAAAAAGGCCTTGGTCCTGGGAAGATAGGAATTGATGTTGCAGACCACCACGGTCTCAACTTCTGTATCTTCAATTGCGGACAGGGTGGTGGGATAGAATTGAGGATGGTCCATGCAAAAGACCACCTTGGCTCCTGCATCCTGGAGTTGGTAGTGGAGCTCCTTGGCCGTATACATGGGATTGCAGGTCACGCATATGGCCCCCAGTTTGAGGATACCGAAGAAGATTGGGGGATAATGGGGGAGGTTGGGAAGAAAAATGGCTACCCGGTCACCTTTGTGCACTCCTTTGGAATGCAAAAAGGCAGCCACTTTCTCGGCAGCCTCCAGGACCTGGGCATAGGTCTGCTCGGCGCCCTGAAATATGGTGTACACCTGCCGGGGATATTTCCGGGCCGACTCCTGAAGCAAGGAGTACAGGGGACGTTCAAATCCTCGAATGACCCGGGCCACACCATTGGGCCAATACGGGGTAGGCCATGGGGCCAGAGATGGATCCTGCCCCACGGCAGCCTCGACGGATTGATGTGCATTCCGATTCTCTAATGAACGGACGGTAGGTTCTTGACTCATATTCGACATTGACTATTCCCCTGTGACTTGAGCTTTGGTTCCGACTACTCTGCAAGGCCTGCAAACAAAACACCTTTGTATCCAATACTTACCAATTGGTAAGCAATATGTCAACGTGCATGGCCAAAGAAACAGAGTTTAAAGATAGGATCAGATTTTGAGATAGCTTCCAGGTTGTTTTATGAGGACTGGTGTTTGAACACGTGAGGTGTGGTTTTTTGCAACCAATGGCGCATGTGTTGGTGATGTGAACCGCGCCAGTAAATGCGGCCACAGCCAGGACAGACCTGAAAATGATGGAAATAGCGCTTGGTCTTGGGCTCCAGCCTGTGCTCGATTTCTTTTTTGGCCACCGGCTGCAAAGGAATATTGCAGGCCAAGCAGCGGGAAAACAAGGCAAAAGGAGGCTGTAGATCAAAAAAGGAGAGGACTTCCAAGAGTTGGTCCTCGGGGGCTTGGGCCCGAATCAAGCGTCCCCATTGGATTTGATTGCGTTTGAGAAGTCCGTGGTCTTTGCTTAATACTATCCGCCTTTCTGTTTCCGCCCTCTGGGCGATGTGCCCATCCCGCCAGGTCCAGTGGTAGGCGGCATCCAGACCCAGGATGCGCAAGAGCCTGGCCAGCTTTCCCACATTGACATCCACAATGAATCGCCATTCCGGAAGTGGGTGGGGGCGGAGGAAGCTGGGCAGGCAAGGGTTCACCGGTGGTTGCAGGGGGTGGATGTGCAGGATCTGTCCTGGGAGGGGGATGAAATTGAAATCCACCGGCCGGCCGTCAAGCATGATCCGTCCGATTTCGGTGTGCGGCGGTCCCAGGGCTTCGAGGATGTCCTTGATAGAAGCCCTGCGGGTCAGGGAGTAGTGCACAGTACCATTCTGGCTGGAGGTGGACAAAAACTGGGCCAGTTGGTCATGGAAATGCAGGGTGCATGAAGCCATCCATTTATATTTAGGCTGAGTATGGGTGGGCTGTCAAATATTCAGAGTAAGTGCACTGAAAATATAGACAATGAGAAGCAGAACCAAAAAGCCTTGGTTGGAGGGAAGAGTTTAAACCCTTGACTGAGTCTTCCAAGCAAGGCTACAAAGTCAGGACCCGCCCTTAGCTCAGCTGGAGAGAGCACTGGACTTCGGATCCAGGTGTCGGGGGTTCGAATCCTCCAGGGCGGGCTCTACTCTCCAAGATAGCGGTACAGGGTGCGGCGACCGATGCCCAGCAGGGCAGCGGCCCGCCGCTTGTTGCCCTGGGTTTGCTGCAGGACATGGGCAATGTACCGCTCCTTCAGCTCCTCCAAGGTCGGCAAACGGTTTTCTGACCACAAACTGCCCAGGGCCGGAAGCTGGCTGTTTTGTTCCGGAGATGGGGTGTGCTCCCGCATGCGCTGGGGAAAGTCCTGGGGAGTGATCCACTGCCCCTGGCAGAGGGTAACCGCCCTTTCCACGGCATTTTCCAGCTCGCGCACATTCCCGGGGAAAGAATAGCTTTTGAAGACCTCCAAGGCCTGATCGGAAAAACCCCGTATATCTCTGTTCAGCTTGGCTGCAAACTTATACAGGAATCGTCCAGCAAGGAGTTCCACGTCATCTTCTCGTTCCCGCAAGGGCGGCACGCGCAAGGTAAAGGTCTCCAGACGATAAAAGAGGTCCTCCCGAAAGGCTCCGTTTTCAATTTCCCGCTCCAGGTCCTTATTTGTGGCTGCAATGATGCGGACCCGAGTAGAGATTTCCTTATTGCTGCCTACCGACCGGATTTTTCCGTCTTGCAGGACGCGGAGCAGCTTGGCCTGCATGGACAGGGGCGTCTCGGAGATCTCGTCCAAAAAAATGCAACCACCGTTGGCTTCGGTAAAAAGGCCCTTTCTTTCCTTGGTCGCTCCGGTAAAGGCACCGGCGGTATGGCCGAAGAGTTCAGACTCTAAAAGTTCACCCGGTATACCGGCACAGTTGACCACGACCAAGGGAGCATTTTTGTGGGAACTCTCCTGATGTACAGCGCGGGCCACAAGTTCCTTGCCAGTACCACTTTCTCCGGTTATGAGGACCGGACCTTCAGCTGCGCCAAGTTGCCTGATCTGGGTGATCAGGCCGAGCATGGCCTGGCTGTGTCCAATGAGCCCGTGAAAGTCTTCCTGGGATAGCAAATCCCGGTAACGCTGCACTTCGTGCCGCAGACGTCTGTTTTCCAGGGTACGCTGCACACACAGCACCAACTGGTCGAGATCAAGGGGCTTGGTCAGAAAGTCGTCCGCCCCGGCCTTCAGGGCTTGGACAGCCTGGGGGACGGAGCCAAAGGCGGTTATGATCACAAACCCGGGCTGGGGGAGGTGCTCCCTGGTCCAGGTCAATAGATCCAGCCCGTCAGCCCCGGGGAGCTTCAAATCGCAAACAATAAGGTCCAAAGAAGTCCCTGTCATCCACTCGTGGGCTTTTTCCGCGCTTGGGACCCAATGGGCTTGAAAGCCTGCATCGGACAACTCTTCCAGCAATAACTGCCCCAGACCCTGATCGTCTTCGACAACAAGTACTTTTTCCTGTTCAGGGCTTGATTTCTGCATGCTACATGCCTTGAGAAGGTTTTTGGTGTTCATGGCTTTGCTTGGGCTTGGCTCGATCAATTCTGACTTCAACTTCCGCCCCGCCCAAAGCACTGTTTCGTATATGCATGGTTCCGGCATGCTCTTCGACAATCCCGTGAACCACGGCCAATCCGAGGCCAGTTCCTTCACCCACCGGCTTGGTGGTAAAGAAAGGATCGCAGACTTTGGAGATAAGATTTTCAGGGATCCCAGGTCCATTGTCCTGAATGCGAAAAATGCATTGGGTCATAGTATATTCCCATTCCAGTCGGACCTGGCCATTTGGGGCCTGAGCTGCCTGGACGGCGTTTTGGAGCAGGTTGATCAGCATTTGTTCCAGTCGTAAGGGATCAGCCTGGATAGTACCATCATCATTCTCTGGGCCGTGGATTTGGAGAGTGGTCCTGTATTCTTGGGCCAAATCCTTCGTATTTTGTACAGCCTTGTGGATAATGGAGGCAGGATAGACTTCCCGGGGGGAAAAGGAACCTCCGCGGCTGAAATCTAAAAGTTGGCGGATGATGGCCTCCATGCGTTTGACCTGGTCTTGGATGTGATCCATGGCCCGATAGGCTTTGGCCGGGAGATTGGCAATGCGGCCGACTCGTTGGGCCTGTCCAGATACAATGGACAAGGGAGTACCCAGCTCATGGGCTACCCCGGCCGCCAGTCGGCCCACGGCCGCCATTTTTTCCGCCTTGCGCAGCTCCGCTTCCAATCGAGCCTGTTCTTGCCGGTGTTCTTCCAAGGCCTTCTGGGCTTGATCCATACTGTCCAGCATGGTGTTCAAGGCTGTGGCCACATTGGAGATTTCTTGTGGTCCCCGCAAATGCAAACGGTGGGTCCGGTCCCCTTTTTCCACCTGCTGCATGGATCGGCTCAGGTTCTGCAAATGTCTGCCCAGAGCCCGGCGGTGTCCGAAGAGAACCAATAAGATCATGATCAAAGAGCCGCCAAAGAGGATAAAGCTGGATTGCAGACGCAACTCAGAGATATGTTCACGAAAATCCTCTTTTTTCCTGGAAAGCTGCAATAAGCCATTGATCCGTCCTCCGGAGTCAATCAGGGGGACAAAGTAAGAATAAGCTTGACGCCCGCCCACGCGGCCGTATTCCCCTTGCCTATCCCCTGACTCAGCCATTTCGGCAATACGTTCATTATCCTCCCGGGTTTTGTGGTCAAAAACAGAAGCCCCTACGGATGCTAACCGATTGCCGTACTTGTTATAGACCGTAGCCGCATACACCCTGTTGATCTGAAAAGCGGAGGTCAGGGCGCTGCGGATACTTCCCGCCCTGCCTCGCTCCAAAGCATGGCTGAGAGGAAGCTGAAGGGCGCGGGCTACGAGCTGGACTTCATCCTGCATTTTCTTTTCCACCCGATCTTCTATAGCCGCCAGGCTCAGGTAGCCGGCGAGGGCCAGGGCGGCAGTCAAAGGAACTATGACATACAAGAGTAAGGCCTGGAATAAGGTGTAGCGGAAAGGCCAAAACATAAAAAAGTCTCTCCGTTGGTTTTTGGGATGGCTAACAGCCTGAGCGATGCTGTGTCAAATTGGCCCATGTGTCGTTTGTGGCGTGTGTTTTCTTGGTCAGTGGCCGCTCGAGTCCCGGTATGGAGAGGGCCAGAGGAATCTTCATTTGTGTGGCAAGCTTTATGCAAAAAGCATGGTACATCGGGCCCGGTTTTTCAGATAGAGAACTTGTGGAGGCTCACAAAGAAGTTGAACAAACAAACTGCAGGAGACAAGTGTATGCGCAGTGTAAATTCCAAGTTGTATATTGTTCTGGCTTTGGCCATCAGTCTTTTGGTGGCTGGTTCCTCGGTACATGCCCAAAGCAACCAGGGAAAACAGCAAGGCCAGGGCCAAGGACAGTATCAAAAACAGCAGGGACAACAGAACCAGCCCCAAGCCAAAGATTTCAGCTCTTCAGAAATCGAGTCCTTTGTCTCCGCCCGGGGGGAGATTGACGAACTCAGACAAAAGTATAGGCCTAAATTTCAAAAAGCTGACGATGTTGATCAGGCCCAGGAACTGAGGAAAGAGTTTCAAAAAGAAGCTGTCCAGATTCTGGATGAGGAGGGACTGGATGTGCAGACCTATAACGGAATTGTGAAGGGAATGGACAGGAATAAAGAATTGCGTAACAAAATCCAAAAAAAGATGGGGCAGTAATACGACAAAATGAACTCTTCATAACGAACTCCTCATAGAACTCCTCCTTTCCAAAAAGCAAAGCCCGGCGGTGATCACCGCCGGGCTTTGCTTTTACTTGACCCCTTTTCAGGTTTGTGATCAGTATGCCCAATGTACGGGCGGTCCATGCCGTCTTGCCAGTTTCGAAGCATTGCTGGATAAGTTGCTAAATACAGTTTGGGAGTGGATATATGGTTTGGGCTGTTCTCCAAGTGGTTTTCGGCCTACCCATCTTGCTAGGCGGGGCGCAGGCCTTGGTTACCGGAGCCGGCAATATTGCCCTGCGCTTGGGCTTGTCCCGACTGATAGTCGGCCTGACCGTGGTGGCCATGGGCACATCGGCTCCGGAGCTTTTGGTTTCCCTGCTCTCAGCCTTTCAGGAAGCGGCGGATATGGCCGTGGGCAATGTGGTAGGATCCAATATGGCCAATATATTGCTCATCTTGGGGATCTCAGCCATGATCCATCCCCTGGCGCTGGAAAAGACCATTCGCTGGCGGGAGATTCCCTTTGTCCTCTTGTCCACGATCGTCTTAGCGGTCCTGGCCAACGATCAAATTCTGACCGGAGCTGCTGGTTCCCGCCTGGACCGGGCGGATGGCTTGGCTGTTCTGGGGTATTTCGCCGTATACATGTACTACATATTCTCCGTGGCCAAAAGCGCCAACGGGGCCAATGGGGAAGATGATACACAGGTCAAGTTTGTCAATCTTCCCTGGGCCACAACCAGGGCAGATTTGTTCTAAGTAAATTTACGTACTTATTCTGGGATTTGAGTTT
>CAZUER010000028.1:0-33942 GCA_964619345.1 uncultured Desulfohalobiaceae bacterium | reverse complement strand
TGAACTCCTCGTCCAGCTCTTCTCCGTCCAAATCAGCCACAGGTATACCGGAACGCCCCAGTTTTAAAATAAAGTCTACCCTGTTATCTCCGCACATTTCCGCAGCCACGCCTGAGCTGAGATAACCTCTTTGGAATAGATAGGATGCCAGGGCAAAAAGGCTCTCTTTTTTTATTTCTTCAAAAGATGTAGCCTTGCTGAGCAGAAGGCTATCAGGTAAATCTATACTTATTTTAGGCATAGTTAAAACCTCATTAACTTTTCCATGTAGCAATTGTTCTTGGGCGGCTTACATTTATTTCTTTCCAGTAATGCTCTTCACCTCAGCCAACAGATTTCCAAAATTCCCATAGTTGTGCTTGACCCCCGTCGTCCAGGTCCAGGGGATCCGCTGGTCTACAAAGTTGCGCAGCTCCTCGTCGAACTTGTTCAGCTTTGTTTGCTTCTTCTTCAGGGTGCTGAGCTCCTTGTTCAGCTTGTTCTTGACTGAGGCGGGGGTGGCTGCCTTTATCTCATTTTGCAGGTATTCGATCCTGAAAGAGAGCTTGCCCATCAGCGGTCACGTAATCCAAGCGCATCCTGGACCTCTTCTCAGGTCTTGCCGCCTGACCGCTCCTTGGCCTCTAAAAGACGCTTTCTCATGGTTTCGCTCTGCAAAAGATATGTGGTGTCATCTCTTTCCGGCTCGACCTTCTGGACCTCTTCCAAGGGCCTGCGCCATTCATCAATGGGGACCACAACAGCTGTCGGGTCCCCGGATTCGTTTACTATGTATTGAATACCCATCATAGGCTCCGCTATATTCATCTGACTTTCAGGGAACATGTCCATCAGTGGGCCTTATGGTCCCTATGCTTTTTGTTTGACCGCCAGGTCAAAAAGGCTCCTATTGCCGCCACCAGGCCAAGCAGGCCAATGACAATATCAAGTCCGGTCATACGCTACTTCTTGAAGTGCTTTGAATGTTTCACCCAATAAATCCCGACCAGGCCAACACCTATAAGGATCAAAAAAACCACAGTCATTGCATTCATTGTGTAGCCTCCTTGGAGTGTCAATGGCGTATCCAATCCTGATAAAAATTGTTACCCTATTTCTATCCAAAAGCTGAATTTTGGTCAATTTGCCTTGTAGAAATTTTTGACATCAGCCATAATATCAGCTATTCAATAGATCTTATCTTTCAGGCCTTGCCAGGCTCCGAGTGCAGCCCCCATCATTTCCCGGGCAGTCCTTTTCTCTTTTTCAATCCTTCTTTTGAAACCCAAAACTCTAACCAATATATTGAATACTATGCCTAATAAGTTACCACATATCTCAGTACCCGGACAAACCATTTTAAATCGCGTTCTCTTTATTCCTGCTGAGGAGTTCCGAACATGGTCTGAGTCGTCCCGAGAATTGGCCACCAGCCTGGCCTTTGAACTGTTTATTATCCGCTATAACCCGTTCATTCCGGCTGAGTCTGTAGCCAATAGCGTATTCAAACGCTTGGAGTCGGAAAAAGGAGGACTGGCCAGTGAAGAATACACCCAGATCAAACACGGGTTGGAGACATTTTGGGAAGAATATCAAGACGATCAAAGATTCAAGTCCAAGGTCAAACAACGCTTGAGCCGTGTCGTCCCTAAGGAGCATATCGTTACCTCGCCCAACGCTCTCGTAGAGTGCGCTACGGATGCTACCGATCTGAGACTGGAAATACCTATGCTCCTAGTGGCTCCAGGCAATACCCAGGAGGTACAGCGCATCATCGCCCTGGCCAACGAGTTGGAATTTTCCATCGTTCCCCGCGGCGGAGGCTCCGGTCTGACCGGAGGAGCTATTCCGTCCACCCGGCGAAGTATCATCCTCAGCTTGAGCAGAATGAAATCCATTCTATCCATAGATACTCAGGATCAGATCCTTTGCGCCCAGACCGGTGTGATCACCTTAAACGCCATTGAAGCTGTAGCTGAAGCTGGTCTGCTCTTTACCGTGGATCCAGCTTCCAAGGCCGCGTCCTCCCTGGGAGGCAATATCTCCGAGAACGCCGGTGGTCCGTTCGCCTTTGAGTACGGCACAACTCTGGACAATATCTTTAATTATACTATGGTCCTGCCCACAGGGGAAATCATCACTGTCAAACGTCGGGACCATCCCCGGCACAAGATTCTGCCCCAGGAGACGGCCATCTTCGACGTCCTGGACAGTGAGGGGGAGCTTATCCGCACGGTCAGTCTGGAAGGAAGCGAAATCAGGGCCCCTGGCTTGGGCAAGGACGTGAGCAACAAGGTCTTGGGCGGTCTTCCCGGGATCCAGAAGGAAGGAGTGGACGGGATCATCACTGAAGCCTGCTTCACTTTATACCCCAAACCCAAATACTCCCAGACCCTATGCCTGGAATTCTTCGGCCAATCCATGCACAACGCCATGCTGGTCATCAAGGATCTGGTTCATTTGCGGGACCGGATCCGAGAGGGAGGGGATTTGGTCAAGATGTCCTCCCTGGAGGAGTTCGGTACCAAGTATGTACAAGCCATTGAATACGAGAAAAAATCCGAAAAATACGAGGGAGAACCTATCTCTGTTCTCCTTATCCAAATAGATTCCAGTGACTTGACTGCACTGAACCAGGTCAACCAGGATATCGTGGCCATTGCCGACAAGGTACATAATGTGGATGTTTTTGTGGCCTGTGATGATAAGGAGGCCGAAGAGTTTTGGCACGATCGGCACCGGCTCAGCGCCATCACCAAGCACACCAGCGGGTTTAAGATCAATGAAGATGTGGTCATTCCCCTTCAGGCCATACCGGACTTCGCCGATTTCATCGAAGAGCTGAATCTGCACTACCTGGCCCGGGCCTACCGCAAGGCATTGCGCCAGGTCAGTGATCTGGACCAGGTGGATCCCGGCGATGAATTCATCGATATGGAAATGAGCTTTGCCAATCAGGTGCTCAAACAACAAATTTCCGGGCAGAACCTGGCTGAGCAGGAGTTCGAGTTGCAGATCCACTACTTTTTCCAGGATCTGATCAACCGGTACCCCCAACACGCCCAGGACCTGGATGACATTCACCGGCACATGAGCGCCACCAGGATAATCATCGCCAACCACATGCATGCCGGAGACGGGAACTGCCACGTCAATCTCCCGGTCAACTCCAACGACCCGGAGATGCTCCGCCTGGCTGAAGAGGCGGCCGGAAAAGTCTTTCAAAAGGTTCTGGAGCTGAGCGGTTCAGTCTCCGGAGAGCACGGGATCGGGATCACCAAGATCGCCTTTTTGGACCAGAAAAAGATCCAGGACCTTTTTGCCTACAAGCAACAGGTGGACCCCAAAAATCTGCTCAATCCAGGAAAGCTGGTGCAGTCCGGAATCCAGCAAATCCCATACACCTTTTCCTTTAACCGCTTGATCCAGGATATCACCAAGACCAGTCTGCCGCACAAGGACAAGCTCATCGAGCTTTTGCGCACCATTCAGACCTGCTCCAGGTGCGGCAAATGCAAACAGGTCTGTCCTATGTATTACCCGGAAAAGGGCTTTCTTTATCATCCCCGGAATAAGATCATTACCCTGGGGGCCATGATTGAGGCCTTGTACTACAGTCTCTTGGACAAGGGACAGCCCGATAAACATGTCATGGAGGCCTTGGAAGACATCCTGGAACGGTGTACGGCCTGTGGGAAATGCACAGCCGTTTGTCCGGTCAAGATCAATGTCCCGGATCAGGTCCTGTCCATGCGCGCTTTTTTGGAAGAAGATTTCTGGAAGGGCCAGCATCCGATCAAGACCAGGGTCCTGGGGTACTTAAGCCGTAACCCCCAACGTATTCCCACGGCTGCCAAGCTGGGGAGTCTGGGGCAAAGCTTTCAAAAACAAACCCTTGCCCGTCTGCCCAAGGCCTGGCGCGAACGGCGCAATCATATCCTCCTTCGCGAACCTGCTCCCAGCCTGGATTTTACCAATTTATACCAGGTCCTGGATCTCTCCGGTCCGCCCATTTTGTGGCCGCGGGGCCACCGTCCCGGGGCTCCTATATCCGGTGTTTTCTACTTTCCGGGGTGCGGGGCCAGTCTGTTTTCCCGGGAAATCGGGCTGGCGGCCATCAACCTCCTCCTGGAGCTGGGAACTGCAGTGATCATCCCTGCCCAGCAACAGTGCTGTGGTTATCCTTTGCTGGTTTCCGGATCGCATCAGGAATACCGCAGAACCCAAGAGGCGGCCAATGGAAGCATTGTCCAGGCCCAATCTTTAGCCGAAGAACACCAGATCGACCTCAAGGCCGTGCTCACCTCCTGTGGCACCTGCCGGGAATCCCTGCTGAAGACAAAGACCATGAGCCGCCAAAAAGAGGCTCCCCATCTCTTTGATGTTCTGCAATACGTCTATGAACAGCATGGACAGGTGGTCACTGAGCTGGCCAAGACCAAGGATATCGGCCATTCAGAAGAACCGCTCTTGCTGCATACCTCCTGTCACAGCGAGTGGAACGGTTTGCCGGCCAACACCAGCAGTCAAATATATGCCCAGGCTTTAAGCCAGATGCTGGACAGACCCATCAAAGCCAGCCCTGGATGCTGCGGTGAAAGCGGACTGGGCGCCTTGACATCCCCGCGCATCTACAACACCATCCGACATCGGAAAAGAGAGCAATTACAGCAGGACCTGGACGGTTATCCCCAGAATCTGCCCGTCCTGGTCAGTTGTCCGTCTTGCAAGATCGGGATTCGGCGCATCCTTTTGGACTTAAAGCCCGAGCGGGATGTTTTGCACAGCGTGGAATATATGAACCAAGTCCTCTTTGGTCCTCAATGGTCTCAGAAGCTGCACAAGGAGCTCAAAACCGGGACCTATACGCAAGACGAAGTTCCAAGACAGGGTTGAACAATTCCCTGTGCGCGAGGAGAGGAAGTGCGGGTCTTAGCCCTTGATTTCGGATTAAAACGCATCGGTCTGGCTCTGTCTGATCCGGAAGGGCGTATGGCCCTGCCCTACACCACCCTGATCAGAAAGGACAATTCCCAGCTCTTGGCCCGGATTCAGGACATTGTGGACCAGGAAAAGGTGGAGTGCCTGGTTGTAGGCCTGCCCTTGGGGCTCAACGGGGAAGAAACTTTGAGCACCCGGCAGGCCAAAAACTTTGCCCGCCTTTTGGGTCGTACAATCTCCCCGCCCGTATACATGCAGGACGAAACCCTGACTTCCTCTGAAGCCTCCCATCGTCTCAATGAATCCGGCCTGCGGGGACGCCGGCAAAAAAGGGTTCTGGATCAAATAGCGGCAACTATTATCCTGGAAAGTTTCTTGGCAGAAAACACCTAGTGACTTGACACATATGGAGTGTCACAAACTAAGAACCCTCCCCCTCCCTCCCGCCTGGAAGACAGGCGGCAAGGAGGGGAATCAGAATAAGAATGGCCCAGTTTATACCAAACAATACTGAAATAACAAGCCTCTAGGGCATTGCATGGGTATGACCTGGAAACAGATTCCGGTCTGCTTTGCATGTGTGGCAATCCTCATCTCCTTGCTAGGCACCCTCTTTGCGTTGCAATTTACCTTCCTGCCGGTGAGCACCCCGGGGAAAACCGTGCTGGTCCATATTCAACCCGGCCAAAGCGTGACTCATATAGCCTCCATGTTGGAAGAAAAAGAAGTGATCAAAAACCCTTTTCTTTTTCAGCTTTTGGCTCGGGCCTCAGGGCTATCATTCAAACTTCAGGCCGGAGAATTCGAGATAGACACCAGCTGGAACCGCCTGAAAATCCTGCGCACTCTGGCCAGCGGTTCCCATGTCCTTTACTCCCTGCGTATCCCCGAAGGCCTGACCTGGTGGCAGACGGCTCAGGTGGTGGCTGACAGTGGGCTGACCTCCTTTGAATCCTTTCAAAAAGCCGTGCATAACCAAAAGCTCCTAAATGAGTTCGGTATCCCGGCCGATAGTGCCGAAGGCTACCTGTTTCCGGAAACCTACACCCTCCCCCGACCTCATGGCAATCGGGCCGAACCCATTGTCCGCCTCATGATCCGTCAGTTTTACAATACAGTATCGACTTCCCTGTGGCCGGACAAGCTCCCCAATCCTCAGGAAATCCACAATCTGGTTATCCTGGCCTCTTTGGTGGAAAAGGAAACCGCTCAGCCCCAGGAACGGAAAAAAGTGGCCGGGGTCTTTGTCAACCGCTTGCAGCGCGGGATGCGCCTGCAGTGCGATCCGACTGTGATCTACGGTTTGGGCCGGGATTTTGCAGGCAATCTGACCAAGAAGCAGCTCCGGGATGAGGACAATATTTTCAACACGTACACCCACGCCGGCTTACCTCCCGGACCCATCTGTTCTCCGGGCCTGGCCTCACTGCAAGCAGCCCAA
Organism: uncultured Desulfohalobiaceae bacterium; assembly: GCA_964619345.1. Classification (GTDB taxonomy): domain Bacteria; phylum Desulfobacterota; class Desulfovibrionia; order Desulfovibrionales; family Desulfothermaceae; genus Desulfovermiculus. Next base: position 27,581 of record CAZUER010000028.1, on the reverse strand, counting down.
GATCCTGAAGATCACGAGTATCTCTATTTTGTTTCCCAGGGAGACGGCAGCCATTACTTCAGTCGCAGCCTGAATGAGCATAACCGGGCTGTGCGCCGCTATCTCTTGCCCTAAGGAGGAGGACATGCAAACAGATAAGGTATGCGATTTTATTGTCCAATGGCTCATTGACTACGCCCGGAAGGCCGGCATGCAGGGATTTGTGGTCGGAATATCCGGAGGCATCGATTCTGCAGTTACCTCCACCTTGTGTGCCAAAACCGGTCTGGACGTCCAGGTTCTGAATATGCCCATCTACCAGGCCCCCAACCAGGAGCAACTGGCAGGCCGGCACATCTCCTGGCTGCAAGAACATTTTGCCCGGGTGCAAGGGGTTCACGTGGATCTTACCTCCCCGTTTCAGGCCCTGGAAAAAACATTTCCAGACAGCATTCAGGACGGACTGACCATGGCCAACACCCGGGCCAGGCTGCGCATGATCACCCTGTACGCCTTTGCCTCCCATAACCGCATGCTGGTGGCCGGAACCGGGAATAAGGTGGAAGACTTCGGGGTTGGTTTTTATACTAAATACGGGGACGGCGGAGTGGATATCGCCCCCATTGCCGACTTAATGAAATCTGAAGTGTATGCCCTGGGGCGGCATTTAGGCATCTTGGAAGATATCATTCAAACTGTGCCCACGGACGGATTATGGGCGGACAACAGAAGTGATGAGGATCAATTGGGGGCCAGCTATGCCGAGCTGGAAAAGATTATGCTCTTTTTGGAACAGGGTGGAAACGAAAGCAATCTTTCCCCTCGGGAAAAAGAGGTTCTGGAGATTTATCGAAGACTTCGAGCCCTCAACCAGCATAAGATGGAACCCATCCCAGTAGCCGTGATTCCGGACCATTTGCGTTAAAATTCTCCGCCATTGGATGACGGAGAATTTTAGCACAAAAAGGGCGAGCGCCGCCCGCACCTCCATGCCAAGCCGCTCGTTTCACCATCGATCAAAGCGGCGGCCGCCGCCAGAGTCCTGACTGACACCAACCCTCATAAAACTCTCATTGCTTTTTTTTCCATCCCTGGTAAAATAAGTTTTCGTTATTACCTCTCACCTTGTTCTCTCGTAGCAATCCCTTGGGCTTTTGGCATTCCTGGAGACAATATTGAAAACTATTCGGGTTCTTGTGGCCGACGACCATCAAATACTGCGGGAGGGCCTGCAGGCCCTTTTAGGGCAACAGTCCGATATTGAAGTTGTTGCCGAGGCGGGTAATGGACAAGAAGCCGTCCGCAAAGCCCAAGAGCTGCTCCCAGACGTGGTCATTATGGATATCAGCATGCGGGATATGGATGGTATTGTGGCTACCCGCCAGATCAAAGCCGATCACCCAGATATCCATATCCTTTGTCTGTCCGTGCACCGGGAAAGCCATCTCATAAACTCCATACTTGAAGCCGGAGCCCAGGGATATATCAGTAAAACCAGCCCAGCCGAGGAGCTTATCACCGCGGTTCGGACCGTGGCTTCGGGACAAACGTATTTGAGCCCCATGATTGCCCAAAACTTTGTAAGCCATCATGTGGGCGGCACGAAAGCTTCTTCAGCCGAAGCCCGCAACAAGTTGACCAAACGGGAGAAAGAGGTCATCCAATACATAGCCCAGGGGTACCACACCGGAGAAATTGCCCATCGCCTATCCATCAGCCCCAAGACAGTTCTCGCCCACCGACACAGAATTATGGACAAGCTGGGGATGGACTCCACAGTAGCCTTAGCCAGATATGCCTTCCGGCAAGGGATCATCGGGCCCCTTGACAGCTGATAAATAAATCAAAATGATTGAGACGCATTCAACTAGACCGAACTGCAAAAAGTCGATTTACGTTCGTTTGCGATAAAAAATGAAGCTATATCTCTTTGTTTTTGCTGACCTCTGATCTCTGGCGAGTGCAACAATAGTTTTTGTACTCGCATCAAACTAGCCCAGCCTCAATCCTTCCCTTCCCTTTTCATAGACCAGCCTCTCTCCCTATATCTCCCATATAAGAATTTTTCGTACTCACTTTTTGAATTCTGCTTATTGTTCGAGCTCGTCATTTAGGGCAAGATTTTTATCAACTGATTCGAAATCTCTCCTCCCACAGGAAAATGCTTTATGGGTAAGACTTCTCAAACAGAAAAGATCAGCTCCCACGTCCAGGCCCACCCTAGACCGGAAAAACTTCATACTCCTTGGCCCAGGGCTCGGAAATCTGAGTCGAGGAACCTATCCAAGGAACATCAACCGAAAACCCGGGACCACAAAAATATTGAACTGATCCTGTTAGTGGAAGACAATGAAATGGTCAGAAACCTCGTGGAAAATATGCTGAAATATCTTGGTTATCGAGTCATCTGTGCCCAAGACGGTTTTGAGGCTCTTCAAATCTTCCGGAATAAATCACGATCTATTGGATTGGTTCTTTCCGATGTATCCATGCCCGGTAAAAATGGTTGGCAGGTCCTCAGCGAGATGAGGGAAGTCCGTTCCGATATCCCTGTTATTCTGGCCAGCGGATACTATGAAGTGCCAATACAACCGCACAAGTACACACATAAACCACATGCATTTTTACCCAAGCCATTTACCATGTCTGCTCTGAGTGATACCATTCAAACAGTTATGCAAGCAAACAGAATGAATAAATATTAAGTGCACAATTCACTGCCACTGCGTCATTTGAGAACACGGAGCCAGCCTGATGAGTGCAACCAAGCCAAGCTACGAAGAGATCGAGTTTCGGATAACTGAGCTTGAACATATCAATCGGGTCTTACTGGCTTCCCGCAGATTAGGCAAGGGCATCTTTTCTGGGAAGGATCACGATCACGTCATTCAAAGGGCCTGCGATTTTCTCATTGAAGAAGATGCTTACTCTCATGCCTGGATTCTCCTTTTCGATGCTCAAAGGGGCTATCTGGAATGGGCCGAAGCCGGTTGGGGCTCGGATTTTCTGCCCGTACTTGAAAAACTCAGATGCAATGAGCCATTCTTTTGCTGTCAGCGGGCCCAAAGGGCAACCGGGTTTATCGCTGTGTACAATCCTGCCTCAACCTGTCCTGACTGCCCCTTAGCCGACAAATACCGTGACCAGGCGGCCATGACCGCGGCCCTGAGACATAAGGGAACGACCTATGGGATATTGGCTGTCACTGTTCCCAAGCCCTTGGCTACATCCCGGGAGGTACATACCGTATTTCAAGAAGTTGCAGCAGATATATCATCTCACCTGCCCAACATCCATGAACACAAAAGTTACAGAACACCTAGTACAGATTTGCAGCACGGAGAAGACTTTTTGAATATCCTCCTGGAAACCATTCCTATTCCAGTTTTTTATAAAGATAGGCAAGGACGTTATCAGGGTTTCAATAAAACTTTTGAGACTCTTTTCGGATTTACCAGGGAAAACCTGATCGGAAAATCGGTATTTGACGTCTATCCTGAGGAATTGGCCCAAGTGTATTATGCCATGGACAACCACCTTTTCCAGAATGGAGGAGAACAAGTATACGAATCTCATTTCTGTAACGCCGATTTCGCCCTGCGGGAGGTCATTTTCCATAAGGCAGCGTACACGAATAGTCAGGGACATGTCTGTGGCCTGATCGGAGCGATCCTGGATGTGACCAAGCACAAGCAAGCAGAGAAAGATTTGCGGGAAAGTGAGAAATATTATCGCAGTATCTTTGAAAACACAGGTGCAGCCACCATTATTGTTGAAGAGGACACGACCATCTCCCTGGCCAATACGAAATTTGCCATCCTTTCAGGTTACAGCAAGGAAGAGCTGGAAGGGACCAAGAGCTGGAAAGATTTTGTGGCCTTTGAATCTGAGCTTGAGGTCATGGAAAAATACCATCATCAGCGCAGAGTTCATTCCAAGGATGTTCCCCAAGAATATGAGTTTCACTTTAGTGATCGATATGGCAAGATACGAAACGTGTCCTTAACTATTGATATTATACCTGAAACCGGGAAGAGCATCGCTTCCATTATGGACATAACCGAACTTAAGCAAGCCCAGCAGGCTTTATCAAAGCGTGAACAGAAATACCGCCTTTTAGCTGAAAACACCGCCGATATCATCTGGAGTGTGGATGCAGATCTCAACTTCACCTATGTCAGTCCATCAATTGAACGGATCCTGGGATATACTCAGAAGGAGGCCTATGAAATAGGCTTGGCCCCAAGGATTACCCCTGCCGGCTATAGGTTGTTGATGGACAAATACCAACAAGCCAAGGCCGGTCTCCTGACCGGTTCATTGACTGTGGAACTGGAACAGATTCACAAAAGCGGCAGCATTGTTCCGGTGGAAGTGAGCATGAGGCCTCTTTTCGACCCCGACCATCACTTGGTTGGGATCCAGGGAGTGACCCGGGATATTACCCTTCGGAAAAAAGAGGAACGTATCAAGCACACCCACAAAAGACGGTTGCGGGCCCTGGCAGCCAAACTGGCCTCGGCCCAAGACATGGAGCAGCGACGAATCGCCGAAGGTTTACACGACGATGTGGCTCAGCTCCTGTCCGCCTGCAGTTACAAGCTTTCTATAGCCCATGGAACTCACGATATCCAGCAGGTTCACGACATAGCTCAAGAAATACAAAAATTAATTGGATTAACCAATGAACGGATCCATCAACTCTGCTTTGAATTGACCTCATCAACCTTATATAAGCTTGGTCTTCGGCCGGCCATCGAAGAGCTCTGTGAGAGCATCGAGTATCGGTACGGAGTTCATTTCATTCTTCAGGGGGACGGACAACCAAATGGCCTGGATGAAGAATCGGCCACCGTCCTTTTCAAGGCTATCCGGGAGCTTGTGTTTAACGTGGTTAAGCATGCCGGGGTCAAAGAAGGGCTGATCACCATCTCCTGCCAGAACAACATGCTCAAGCTGGAGGTTGAAGATCACGGAAGAGGCTTTACGCAGGAATATAGAAATGAGGAGCAAAACCCAGGGAAAGGCTTGGGGCTGTTTGGAATTCAGGAACGAATCGGAGATTTGGGGGGCACAATGCACATCCACTCCGAACCCAATAGGCTGACCCGGGTCACGCTCTTGACCCCTTTGGAGATATGTTGATGACTGTTTTATAAGTTATACTTGGCTCCACGTCTATTTCGAACTTTTCATAGCCAACAGAACCAAAGGGGGCCCCATGGAAAGAGCGATTCAACTCATTGCCGATCTTATAGAACACTTCAAGCTGGAAAGCCGGAAACAAGAAACAAGATGCTTTTATTGTGGTGGTCCTCACAAAACCGTCAGTTGCAGCTCACAGAAGCGGGAAGAATTTTTGAGGCAGTTCCTGGATATTGACATCCAGTCCAAAAAAGCAAAACAAGTTATCAATTCAAGCATATCATATTCTTACTATGATGAATACATTCTTGATCTAAAGAAGCATGAACCAAGAGAAAAGATACTTTCCTGATTTAAGCTATGTCATTATCAAATATTGAACTCCGAAATAGCCTATCAGCATACCATGACCAAAAGGACTCTTTACCCCGAGGACACTGTATTCATTGTCCTTTCCTTTGAGGGTCCGGACTACTATTCCCTTGGGACCGGATTACTGAGCGCCAGCTGCTGCCTAAACTGGAGTGGATTGGACGAGCTGAAGCTACCTTATAAGCGTGCATTGCAATATATACATTCTTATGTTATTGATTTTAATATATAATAGTAATTATTGCATTGCACAAAAAAGACTTGACAGCTGACTCCATGAGGTCTAAAATTGTTCCATCTCGTTTGGAAACCCAATCATACCCTCAAGGAGGTCACAGTGATGATGGAAACACAATTGATGCAACCCATCGTAGGCGCCCACAAGGTCGCTTTTCAGACCTGGTTTCAATCGGTAAGTGCCGTGCAGGACCAAACAATGAAGGTGATGGACAACCTCTGGAGCCAGGTTCCCATTGTCCCTGAAAAGAACAGAAAAATGTTTGCTGAGTGGACGGATACGCTCCAAAAGGGACGGGAGGAGATGAAGAAAGTCATCGATCACGGTTTTGATACCTGGGAACAAGTCCTTTTCGGACCGGAAAAGACTCAGGATACCAAAGCCGAAGGAGCCAAATCTTCGACCAGCAAAGCCGCTTCAGCTTAGGAGACAAAGCTGACCTATAAACAAATGGCTCAAATGATTGAGCCCAAACCAGGAGTTCACAAATGGACATGAACACATCCGCCAGGCAGATGATCGAATTTCAGAAAGTCGCTTTCAACAGCGCCTTCAACACCATCTCAATGTTTCAGGATCAATCGGAAAAAACCATAGGCACACTTATGGATCAAAACCCTCTGATGACCAAGCAAAACAAAGATGCATTCACTGAACTGGGTAAAGTAGGCAAAAAAGCCCGCGATGACTACAAAAAAGCCATTGACGATGGGTTTAAGAGCTTCGAAAATTACTTTACTAACATATTCAAAAGCTAACCTCTCGGATTTCCTGGGGGCAGACAATCCATGTCTACCCCCAGGGACAAGCGATTATTCGTTTGTTTTTGGCCCATAATAAGAAAAGTTCCCATACAAAAATAGCCCTAACCCATTTCAATCCCATTTTTCACCCATCCCTACCCTTCATCATTTGTGATTATAAAAGTTAGAATTTTTCTTACTTCCATTCAGATTTATACCTATTGCTTCTCTTGGATCTCAGAGCTAGAATATGTGCACATTAAAATATGTTGCAATTTCAATAAGTTTTTACCTCTAACACCCCCTTGAGCCTGAATAATGGATGCATTCTCACTACTTGCAAAAGATACTTTTGAGAACTTTTGAAATAAATTTATATAATATATTTTCATATTTTATTTTTTGACAAGGCCTCGAAGGCAACACTGGAAGAACAAAACCACTGAGGAAAATAAGGAGGTCAGCGGCCCATGCTAGAGGACCACTTCAATACTAAAGTTATGTAGAATCTGAATCTCGGATAGAACCTGGAACTATTGTACGAATTACTGAAGATGACGTGCTAGCAAGCTCCTTTTTCCATAGCCCCGCAGGGTACATTACGGCAGCAGTGCGCTGGTCTCAGGAACTTCAGGAACAAGAGGCCGGCTATGGAATGGGATTGAATTTGTGTATGACTGAGTGTGATTCATGCGGGAGCATGGTCCCGGTGGATCAAATCACCACTTTTCCTGGACCACTCAATTTGTGCCCAAGGTGTACGGATATCGCTCAAGGCATGCCAGAGGGCAAACTCAAATCCAGTCTCACCCGTTTCTTAATGGGAAACGTCATATAGCAGTCTCATGTAAGCCATGCATGACAGCAAAGCGGAGCAAATCGACATCATCCGGAAAAGCCTGGAACAACAAAAAGCTTGCAATGAGCAGAGGCTGAATCGTCCTCTCACTTTTTTTCAGGGCATGATCGCTCAGTGGAATCTCTTGATTGCCCAATGGATCAATAATCCCAATCATCCAGCCCTTGCATCAGAAACCGTTGAGCATGCCAACCGGGAGTATCTTCGAAGGTTTCCTTTAGGAACGGCTGATAAGCTCCAAGAGGCATTGCAGAGTCCCCAAGCATACCTTCAGAAGGTCACCGATTATGAATTGAGTATCGGCGGTCGACCTCAAGTCCATTTTCCTACCCACCACGCCTGGTATAGAATGATTGTGAACGACCCTCTGCGTGTAGAAGAAGAGCTTCTATTCCAGAACATTGTACTTGATCACTGTTTCTTAAAATCTGTCCCCCTTCGGATTGCCGATCTGGGAACCGGCAACGGAAGATTGGCTTTTGGCCTGAGTGATATGCTCAGAACCTCAGCCTTCCATTTAGATATCGAGTTCATTGGATTGGACCTGGGAATGTCCAACCTGCGCGACTGGCTGAGGTTGGCTAAAGAAAAAGATTTGGAATCTGCTATGCATCCCTTGCTGGCAGATATGGTCCATCTTCCCCTGAAGACCGGGGGCTTTGACATCATTTGTGCATCATCCTCCTTGAACTTGATTGCGGAATACGAGCAGCCCCTTGTTCTTTTGGAGATGATGCGCTGCCTGAAGAAAGGCGGGGAAGTCTTGATTACAGGGCCAAATGCCAGCTTTTCTGCAGAAGATTATGTCAAATGCACAGCGGCCACCAACCTGGAAGAATACCTCCTGCCCTGGAACATGTTTGAGGCCCATAATTTGGGGCAGCCGGGAATGATTATTGATGAGCTTTCCCAGAATAGATGTGATTTCAGCTACCTGAAAACTGATCAAATCTGTGAAGCGGCACATAGCATGGGCTGCAAACCAATTTGTACCACGCACTGGCCACGCCGCGGAGCAACAAGGGAAATCTATTCTAGTATTCGATTCAAAGTCACGACCGAGACCAAAAGACGTATGCAGGGTTGCAAGCAGGAAATTTCGCCTTGACAAAAAAATGGGTATTAGAGAGTTTGGTATGTAGAGTAGAATCACTGTTTGTTAGGTAAAAATATATCTTCTCATTTTAGCATATGAATAAATGATTCATGTCACTAGAATCAAGGAGGAAGCTATGGACAGCTCCACAACAGGAAGAACTTCTCAAGAACACATAACCAGCCCGTTCATGTCGGCCTGGATCTCTTCCTTCCTCGACTTCTGGCAAACGTGGAATCAAGCTTTGAGTCAAATGACACCTGACCTTGAAAACGACCACACAAATCAAGAGAGATTCACACAGCTCAGCGGCATACCCAAAAGCTGGAATGAACTGATGCAATCTGCAAATAACGCAATGCTGCAATCAGGAATGTGGGATAAGCTTCCGGAAACATTACAACAAATGCCCACTCTCAGCATGAACCTTACCCAGTTAGGCATGAGCGAGGTGACCAAGCTGGCCCAGGATTGGATGCAAGGGGTTGAACAGGCTGCTCAATGGGCCGGGGAAGACCGGAAAAATCCTTTCCATTCCTTTGCCCAAGCCTATGCCGACAGCTGGCAAAAGATCCTGAATTTTCCTCCGCTTGGTCCGGAGCGTTTCCGACAACAGCGAATCAACAAGCTTTTGGACGATGGGACCTTATTTGTCAATCAATTCAACCAATTCATGAATAAATTGTCCGTTCCTTTCGAAAAAGCCACTATTGACTTGCATAAAAAGATACAAGAACTGGCTGAAGGCGATGGTTACCCAGAAACATTCCAAGAATACTACAATATGTGGTTGAAGATCTTGGAAGGCCATTTCATGGTCCTCTTTCAGTCAAAAGAATTCTCAGATTTGTTGAACGATGTGGTCAATAACTACGCTCGTTATCAGGATATGCAGAATCAGGTTCTTCACGATTTGCTCGAGTCTTTACCCGTGCCTTCCAATCAGGATTTCGATGCATTGGCCCATGAAAACTACCAGCTCAAAAAACAAGTGAACCAGTTGGCCCGCAAAGTTGAGGCCCTTGAAGGGCAGTTCCAGAATGAAACCAAGTGACAATAGTACTGCACATCAAAAATGTTGCCTTAAGCTTTGGCAATTGGTTCTGTTTCATTTATAAGTTTATAAAATTCGTATTTCCGTGTCTCTTTGCCACCATATAGAACTGGACTGAGAAGAGGCAATACGAGTGGGCAAATAAAATATCCGGTAATACGAACAGGAGGAAGCGCCGATGACTGAACATTCTATGCCTTTGAGCAAGCTCATGGAAAATATGATGCACACTTTCGCCTCCGCGCCGGACAATATTCGTGAATGTCTGGATGTATTGAGCTCACCCCTGGATACAGAATTGGCTCAAACTCCTTATGATGTGGTTTATACAGAAGACCGGGTCAAGCTCAAGCATTACCGTCCGGTCACCGATATTACCTACAACACTCCATTGTTTATCGTATATGCCCTCATCAACCGGGAAACCATGCTTGATCTGCAACCGGATCGCAGCGTAGTTCAGAATCTGCTTCAAAACGGGGTAGATGTGTATATGCTGGATTGGGGCTATCCCACCCGCAAGGATCGCTTTGTAACCATCGATGACCACGTAAACGGCTATATTCACAACGCCGTGACCACAATACTCAAACGACATAACCTGCAGAACCTTAATCTCATGGGTGTCTGCATGGGAGGCACCTTTTCGACTATGTATGCAGCAACCCATCCGGACAGGGTCAAAAATCTCCTTCTGACAGTGACCCCAATCAACTTTGACACCGATGCCGGACTCTTGCACACTTGGTGGGGAAATCCGCGGTTTGATGTGGACAGCTTGGTGGACATGCAAGGAAATGTTTCCGGTGACTTCTTGAACCAAAATTTTCTGCTCATGAACCCAGCCCGATTACAGATTGATAAGTATATAGGATTCATGAAAAATGCGACAAATAAAAAGTTTGTCGAGAACTTCATTCGCATGGAAAACTGGATTTTCGACAGCCCCGACGTGCCTGGGGAAACCTTCCGTCAATTCATCAAAGACTGCTATCAAAACAATAAGCTCATTCAGAACAAAATGCGTGTAGGGGAAGAGATTGTTGACTTGAAAAAGGTCAAGATGCCGGTCTTAAACATCTACGGACAGTATGATCACCTTGTACCGCCTGAAGCCTGCGAGCATACCACGAAAGCAGTGGGCAGCAAAGACACCGAAGATGTGAACCTCAAAACCGGCCATATCGGGATTTACGTGAGTTCAAAATCCCAGAAAGAGTTTGTGCCCAAAATATGCAATTGGCTGAAAGAGAGGGATCACATCCCCAAGACATCGGGCACCAAAAAGGGAACAAAAACCAAAGGGAAATCACAAAGTACTACTCGGAAAGAAAGTTCGAAAAGCTCAACCGGCAAAGCGGCCCAGAACAAAACATCTCAGGAGAGATCAAATACACCATCCCCGTCGACATCCGGCACTGCTGTCTCCGGGGAAAAGTCTTCCTGAGGTGTACGACGTGACGGTTCCGAAAGCCGACCAGGAGGGAGCACAATGGCTGCAAATGGTGACTATTTTGATGCCCTGCGTAAAGTAAGCAAGACCTTTAACTCCACATTCGACAAGGACGCCCTTTTGGACATCATCGTGGACACCACCAGAGACGTCCTGGATCTCAAGGCCACCTCGATTTATCTCACGGATGAAGAACGCGATGAGATCCAACCCTTGTATCAAAAAGGTCTATCCGCGGAATACATGCAAACCGGCCTGACCGGGACCAAAACCATCTTGCCGGTGCTGAAGAAACATGGGTACTTGTATGCTCAGGACGCGGGTACGGATGAACAGCTGGACAAGCATGAAGCCAAAGCCAAGGAAGGCATTGCCTCCTTGCTCATCGTGCCCATCACAGTGGAAGATGCCATCATTGGCATCATGTCCATGTACACCTCCACTCCCCGCACCTACAATCAGCGGGATATCGAGTTTGCCACCGCATTGGCCGAACAGGCGGGAATGGCTCTGGAGATCGCCAGATTGATAACCTGGCTGCGCCGGAACAACCGCCTTATTCAAGAATTCACTACTAACATCAACTCCAGCTTGAAGCTTAGAGATGTCTTAACCACTTTGACCCATGACATCGTTGATTTTCTGGACATCAAGGGCTCTTCCATTCTGCTTTTTGATGAGGACAAGCAGCGATTGGATTTTGTGGCCGGGTATGGCTTAAGCACAAACTATGCCTCCAGGGACCGTTTGGTGGTCGAACCCAGCGTGGCCGAGACCCTGGAAGGTCACACTGTGTATATTGAAGACGCCACAAAGGACGATCGGGTCAAATACAAGGACTCCAAGAAAAAAGAAGGCATTGTCAGCATCCTGTCCGTTCCTATCATGACCCAGAAAGGGGTGATCGGGGCCCTCCGCCTTTATTGTCGCAGAAAGCGTGAGTTTGCTGAAGACCAGATCTCCCTGGTCCAGGCTTTGGCCTCAATCGGGGGGATGGCTATTCAAAACGCTTCCCTGCACACCAGGGTCAAACAGGAGCTGAAAGATCTGGAGGCGGATATTTGGAGTCACCGGGCCTGGTTTTAAGTCAGCTTTGCCTCCGGCAAATTTGACATATTTTGGGGCCAAAGCCCCCAAAAAAACGTTTTGAATGAATGCTCGCTTCATACAAGCTTGTAAGGAGGAAAAGATGGCTCAGGGCAAGACAATCGATGAATTGCAAATCGGAGAAAAGGCTGAGTTCAGCAAGACCGTATCTGAAACGGATATTTACGTATATGCCGGTGTCAGCGGGGACATGAATCCGGCTCATATCAATGAACCTTATGCCCAGCAAACCATGTTCAAAACCCGAATCGCCCACGGCATGCTTCCGGTCGGATTTATCTCAGCGGTCCTGGGCACAAAGCTCCCGGGTCCGGGAACCATCTACCTCAAACAGGACCTGGCCTTTAAGGCCCCGGTCCACATCGGGGATACCGTTACGGCCATGGTCGAAGTTGTGGACATCAACACTGAAAAACTTCGAGTGACGCTGAAAACCACCTGCACCAAGCAGGACGGCACAGTGGTCATCGACGGGCAGGCCCTGGTCATGCCTCCGAATGCATAAAAATTTGTGGGGCAGGCCAATAAGTTAACCTGCCCCTCAAATTTTTACATATCTTCTTCTCATACAAAAAACCTTGCATTCGATAACATGGTTGACATCCGTTCCATTTGTACTTAGAAAATGAAAATATGGTCAAATTGAAATATAATGAATATTAGAACCAAATAGCAGTCTAAGAAAGTTCCTGTTGACAGTGATTATTGTCTAGTCTCCGTAGCCGCTGCACTTCTGTTACCGCAGGAAATCACACTCTCTCCTCCTCCACCGGCCTGAGAATATTGCTAACTGGATGAACGCCAGTACCATATATTTTATGTATGGCCATGGTAAATAATAGGTTTCGTTATAATAGAAACCATGAGGAGGTCATTATGGGTACAGCCATTCAAGGCAATCAGCAAACAAAACATTTTCGGGCAACGGACGAGCATTCTTTGCAGGCCAGCGTCCAACTTTTTATTCCATCAACAGCCACAACAGAGAAAGGTATTGTCCGCAGTTACAGTATGAACAAGCTGTATGTAGAATCCCAATCCGAGATTGCACCAGGAACAACGGTACACGTCACAGGGGCATATCCGGACTCTCAGCCCATATTTCCGTCAATATCAGGGTATTTTATGGCTTCGGTATCAAGGATACACCCTATGCAGGAGGGGGTCCAGAAAGCCTATGGCATGGAAATGAAAGTGCGCATGTCTGCCTGTGATGCATGCAGCAATATTTTGCCGGCAGACACGCTCCAAACATTTCCTGGTCCAATATCATTATGCCCAGACTGTTTGGATGTGGAGGAAGGATTGCCGGATGGAAGATTGAAAACAACCCTTGAACAGTTCTTAATGGGAAATGTGATCTAAGCAGAAGAAGTGTGGAGTCGCCCCGTGGGGGCCGACTTCATGCTTCTGTTATTATTCTACTCTGTACCCTGCCCTGAAGAGGAGTCCCCTTTTTTCTTCCATGAAGCCTGTATGGCCTGCATCAGATCTTGAAACTGATCGCTCTGATCTTTCAGCACGTCCTGAAACGACTCTGTCATCTGTTGAAAATCAAAGAGTCCTTTTTGCTGCAGCATGTCCTGGAGCTGCTGGATACGTTCTTCCTGGAGCTCAAGCCTTTTTTTCAGCTCCTGATTTTCTTGGACCACAGCATCATAGTCCTGACGCGGGACAGCACCCATCAGGGAGATCATTTCCTTCCAGTTCTGGGTCACAAGCGCTGATAGTTCCTGTACTCCACGCTCCTGAGCCGAGCTGTCCTCCCGGACATAGGGATCCACACCGTACATAGTAGATAGAAAGGACTGCCAGGCCCGATATCCGTTGGTCCAGGTTTTCAACCATTGCTCCATATCCCGGCTTTGCTGCCCCTCTTTTTGCCCCCCGGGGGCAAAGCAAGACATAACGTCTTCAAAAATCTTTTGATTTTTGGCGGCAGCCAGGAAGATATTTCCCCAAAACTCGAGTAATTGCTTATCCATATTTTGTACCTGAATAGACCGTCGTTCTTCGACAAAACCGTGTTTTATTGAGTGCCAAGCTTGTATCAAGTTCAGCTATGATCATTCCGGAAAATTTTCTTCTTTTGCCCGCTTTGGGGCAAAAAATATGTCAGATTTGCCGGAGGCAAAGCTGACCTCTGGCGAGTGCAAAGAACAGTTCTTTGCACTCGCCTCTTTCTAAACGACGCGGGTCTTACGAAGAAGATTGAGAAGTGGATTCAAAATACTTTTCCAAGTTCTTGAAGCTCTCGTCAATCGTCTTTTTGTAATCGTCTCTGGCCTTCTTGCACATTTTCAGCCATTCCTGGAAGGCATCTTTGCTTTGCTGAGGCAGCATTGGGTTTTGCTCCATAAATGTGTTTACAAAGCGTTCCGATTGATCCTGAAACATACTCAACGTATTGTACGCATTGGTGAATGTAGCTTTTTGGAAGTCAATCATTTGCTTGCCCATTTTTTGTGGATCCATCGTTCATCTCCTTCAGGTTATTGGTTCAAGGGTCGAGCACAGAGAGCGGCCACATGCTTACTTGCTCTTGGCCTGTCTTCCCTGCGTTCCTGATGCGGCTTTTTTGCTGGTTGATTGAGAGGTTGATGTAAGGTACTGCTCCATCGTGCCCAGGTTTTTTTGAAGGCAGGTATGCACATTATCTATTTCTTTTTGAAAAAGATCCATCCAGTCAGTATGCATTTTCTGGAACCGCTTCATCCAAAGCAGGCCCTGATCCCACCACAATTGCTGAGCCTTGTGGGCCTGATCATATCCTCCCTTGTAAAATGAGTTCAGAGCTTCCATTCCGGCTTTCTGCCACTCGAAAACCGTTTTCATGTCTCCGAAATAATTCATGAATACCTCCTTCATTCCGACCTGACCTTGCATTTTCCAATCCAGGTACATGTCGCTTGGCAGATGTCTAATTCCCAACCACCAATCCTTCACCTTACCGTCTTGACCAATGTATATATTACCGGGGTCGTGAGATGTCAAGGAAAAATATTGCGCTGCACAAAAATATTTCAAATTTCTAATAATAATAGGATCATAAATGTACACTGCACTGCGTAATATATACCCATTTACGGCTTTTTAAAAGGCCTCGAAGCCTCATTTATTCATCTATTCTTATATAAAATCAAAAATATCAAATATATAAAAATATTTTGCATCGCACCCTTGATTTATTCGACAAAATGCGTATATTCATTATTGTTTGATTTTGCTCTGCACGAGAGTCCTTATTTCCTAAGTAAAGGTGAGCACATGTCCGAAACCGTCCATCTGAAAAAATATGCCAACCGGCGACTCTACGACCTGGACCAGAGCACCTATGTGACCCTGGACCAAGTAGCCGGGATGATCAAAGCAGGCAAGCAAATCCAGGTTATTGATGCCAAAAGCAAAGAGAACGTCACCGCCTTTATCCTGACCCAAATCGTCATGGAAGAATCGCGGAAGCAGTCCGTGCTTCCAGTTTCTCTTCTGCACATGTTTATTCGCTACGGCGACAATCTACTTCGTGAATTCTTTGAGAATTATCTCGAAGAGACCTTAAAGATCTTTGTTCATTCCAAAATCACCTATGATCAATACTTTCGACAGTGGCTGAAAATGGGTATGAATTTCTCAGAGACAGGTCAAAATACCGATCAATTACCCATGCCTTTTATGCAGATGATGAATATGTGGTCTTCTACACCGCATCAAGATGAGCCTGAAGACATGGAACAACCGAATCCTCCATCGTCCCAGGACAAGACATGAGTACAATGATGCGAGTGCAAAGATTCCTTTTACACTCGATATGTTAGAAGAAGATCGATAGGTAAGCTAACCTTGAGTTTCATACGGGGAAAGACAAGAAGTAATAATGTTAACTTTTGTTGCAAATGAAGGACAGACAATCTTGACGGTATGGAGAGAATGCTATGAATGAAACCCATCAAAGGACGGACCTCTTCAGGGGGTCTGAGCACTTTATGCCTCAACAATGGATTGAACAGCAGATGCAGGCCCTGCAGGTAGGTGCCCAGACAGTCCAGGCATACCAGAGCTACTGGGCCAGCCTGTTGAAATACCAGGCAGACTTTTTCGTTCCCTTCATGAAGGCTGTAGGCTACTTTTGGCAGGTGGAAGAAGAGCGGATCCTGGAGAAAAAACCCACTGAAAACACAAAAGATTTCAATGATCTTGTCGAGTTCAACACCAACATCCTGCATCAGGCCCAGATCAGCAGCACCGAGACCATGATGGATTATCACCTGGACTCGGCCTCTCAAGGTTTTTCCGCCTGGCTATCAGCCTTACAAAATGGCGACATGCAGAGTTTTCTGGACTGGGTGCGCCAACGGGCAGAGATCGTCAATTCCGTGGCCCATGAGTATCCACAAGCCATTGTGGATATTGCCGATGAATATGGATTCCATTTTGAACGGGGCAACTATGAAAAAGTGGACGAGACTGATCGATTCGTGTTGTATAAGGTGCTGCCCACTGAAAAGGATGTCCAGGTTCGGGACTCGGGAAAACCGATCCTGATCGTCCATCCCTATGTCTTAGGAGCGGACATCCTGGCTTTCCTCCCCGGGGAGAAAAAAAGCTATGTCCACTGTTTTGCCAACCATGGCATCCCCACCTACGTGCGCATATTAAAGGACATCGACACCAATCCGGCTGTGCAAAATATCCGTATTGAGGACGATGTCCAGGATACCAAATCCTTTTGTCAGACCATATTTCAGCGGCATAACCGGCCTTTGACCTTGAACGGTTACTGTCAAGGCGGCTTGATGACCATGCTCAATATCCTGACAGATGAGCTCGACGGGCTGGTGGACACTCATATTACCTGCGTGGCCCCTATCGACGGAACCCGGAGTAAGGGATTCAACTGGTTTCTGGGCAACCTGCCAAACCGGTTCAATGCCCTGGAATACGGAACCAAGGTGTTGCCTAATGGAAATAAGGTCGCGGACGGAGATTTGATGGCTTGGGTGTACAAAATCAAGTCCATCAGCGAGGAAGCCCCTACTGTCAACTTTTATCGGGATCTGGCCTTTTGGAGGGCCCTGATCAAAAAAGACGCCCCGGTGAGCAAGACAGCTCTGGCCCTGAACTACTGGCTCAACTATCAGCGCCATGATCTGCCGTTGGAGATCACCAGACTGAGCTTTATCTCCTACAACCACCCCATTGCCCCGGACGGAACCCTTCCCATGAAGGTCGGTGGCAAGACCTTGAATATGAAACATTTTCAGGAAAAGAATATCCCCTGGCTTATCTGTTACGGGGAAAGCGATACCCTGGTGGAGAAAGAATCCGCCCTGGCCCCCAAGGATTTCATCGATGTCGAAGTGTCACCTTATCCCAAAGGCCACGTGGCCATCGCCACCTCCTGGTCTTTGCCCACTTCGGAATGCGCCCTGCATGAGTGTCATGGGCCGGAAAACCAATACCGGGGCCCGGTTCGCTTTCACCTGGACAGGGAGCAGGAGCAGGACAGCAGTGCTCAGAAAGAGAAAAAGACCTCTGGCTCAAAGACGAAAAAGGCCAAAGAATCTGAGGAGGAAGCACCCAAGACCGAAGGGTGATGACTTCCCGGCAATCAGGATGTACAAAAAAGTCGGCCCCGGGATCGCGATCCCGGGGCCGACTTTTTTATGGAATGAGGAGTTATAATGTATTTTCTTTGATCATCAAGCAATTATTGGGTGCTTTCGGCAGCTGAGCCAGTCTCCTGTCTCAGAGATTCATTTTCTTGACGCAGCTTGTTGATAGTATTTTCTTTTTCCAGCACCTTAGTTTGGAGGCTATCAATGTGCCCTCTTAATTCCGAGAGTTCAGACTCGGTCGCGGACAGCTCCTGCTCCAGATCGGCGGCCCGCTTTTGGGCCTTCTTCAACTGCTGATTTGCATTCCCCAGCTCTTGTTCCTTGGCGGACAGCTCCTGGTTCAGCTCGGTTATAGTGGTCTTGGCTTCCGACAATGACTGCTCCCTGGTGGCCAGCTCCTGCTTGGTCGTCTTAATGCTCTTCTCCAGAACGCCCTTCTCCTCCTGGGCCGCCTGCAGCTCAGACTCGGTCGCGGACAGCTCCTGCTCCAGATCGGCCACCCGGCCTTGGGCCTGCTTCAGCTGCTGATTTGCATTTGTCAGCTCCTGCTTTGTTTCCGCCAGGTTGCTCTCCAATCCGGAAACCTTATCCGTAAGTGTGGCCTTCTCTTCCTTGGCCGCCTGCAACTCAGACTCGGTCGAGGACAGCTTCTTCTCCAGATCGGCAACCCGACTTTGGGCTAGCTTTAGCTGCTGACTTGCATCCGCCAGCTCTTGCTCCTTGGAGGACAATTCCTGATTCAGCTCGGTAATGGTCTCCTTGGCTTCGGACAATGATTGCTCCCTGGCGGACAGCTCCTGCTTTGTTTCCTCCAGGCTGCTCTCCAATCCGGAGACCTTATCCTCCAAAACGTCTTTCTTATCCATGGCCGCCTGCAGCTCTGACTCGGTCGCGGACAGCTCCTGCTCCAGATCGGCCACCCGGTCTTGGGCTTGTTTGAGCTGCTTATGTGCCTTGGTCAGCTCCTGCTCCTTGGCCGATAGGTCCTGATTCAGATCGTTTATGGTACTCTTGGCATCCGTCAATGCCTGCTCCCTGGCGGTCAGCTCTTGCTTGGTTGTCTCCAGGTTGCTCTCTAATCCAGAAACCTGATCCGCCAATATGTCTTTCTTGTCCATGGCCGCCTGCAGCTCAGACTCGGTCGCGGACAGTTCCTGCTCAAGATCGGCCACCTGGTCTTGGGCTTGCTTGAGCTGCTTATGTGCCTTGGTCAGCTCCTGCTCCTTGGCCGATAGGTCCTGGTTCAGATCGTTTATGGTGCTCTTGGCTTCCGCCAATTCCTGCTCCCTGGCGGTCAGCTCTTGCTTGGTTGTCTCCAGGTTGCTCTCTAATCCGGAAACCTTATCCGCCAATACGTCTTTCTTGTCCTGGGCCGCCTGCAGCTCAGACTCGGTCGCGGACAGCTCCTGCTCCAGATCGGCCACCCGGTCTTGGACTTGCTCGAGCTGCTTTTGTGCCTTGGTCAGCTCCTGCTCCTTGGCCGATAGGTTCTGATTCAGATCGTTTATGGTGCTCTTGGCTTCCGCCAATCCCTGCTCCCTGGCGGTCAGCTCTTGCTTGGTTGTCTCCAGGTTATTCTCCAGTTTGGAAACCCTATCCGCCAGAACGCCCTTCTTATCCTGGGCTGCCTGCAGCTCAGACTCGGTCGCGGACAGCTCCTGCTTTGTTTCCTCCAGACTGCTCTGCAGAGCAGAAACCTTATCCGCCAATGCACCCTTTTCCTCTTGGGCCGCTTGCAGTTCAGTCTTGGTCGCGGACAGTTCCTGCTTTGCTTCCTTCAGGCTGTTCTCCAGAACGGAAACTTTATCAGCCAGAGCACCCTTTTCCTCTTGAGCCGTCTGCAGCTGAGATTCAGCCGAAGACAGCTCCTGCTCCAGATCGGTGATTTGTCCTTGGGCTTGCTCCAACTGCTGAGTGGCCTTGCCCAGCTCCTGCTCCTTGGCCGACAGTTCCTGCTCCAATCCGGAGATAGTGCTTTGGGCCTCCTGTAATTCCTGTACTTTTTGTTCGTACTCATCTTCTGAAACACCACATCCGATGACTGCGAGAGAACAAAGAACAATAATCAACATGCTCATCTTCTTGATCATTTCCTGCCTCCTTTGTTGGCTTTGGACACTTTCCGGTATATATAGCATGGAAGAGCTTCAAAGGCCACATCAGTCAACATTTAAGAATGCTCGCAAAGCTGAATATAGTTCCTGGATGCGGTCTGGAAAAAGGCGTTCCATATTCAGAAAGGCGTGGATCAAGTCCGGAAAATGGATATGTTCCACGCGAATGCCCTGTTTGTGCAGATTCCGGACATAGGTCTGCCCCTCATCCCTCAAAGGGCAAAACCCGGCGGTAACGACCAATGTGTCCGGAAAATTCGGGGTAATATCCATAAACAAGGGAGAGGCTTTTTTCCGATCTTCTCCATGTTGGAAATAGTTGTCAAAATACCACTGAATGTTTTGCTTTTGCAGAAGAAAGCCGGATTTGTACTCGTCAATGCTGGCACAGGACATGGTGTAATCCAGGGAGGGGTAGATCAACACCTGGGCATCAACAGGCAAAGCGGCATCATACTGGGCATGATGGGCCACAGTGGCGCTGAGGGCCCCGCCGGCGCTGTCACCGCCCAGACGCAGGCTGGGCTGATAAGCAACATCCCTGGAATCCAGGGTAGCCCAGATATACCTGGCGCTGTTCAGGGCATCTTCCACCCCGGCCGGATACGGATTTTCAGGAGCCAGACGATAGTCCACCGAGACCAGGACATGCTGAACATGATGGGCCATCTTACGGCAGATGGGGTCATATTCAGAAACACTGCCGGCCATATGTCCGCCCCCGTGATAGTAAATCAGCACCGGCAAGGGCCGGGCCGGGTCGGGATGGTAGATCCGAACCGGAACCGGGGAGCCTTTGGGAGGCAAAATCCAGTCATCCTCGATCCAGGGCAACTGCATCTTTTCCTGGGTCCATTGCCGGGTCAAGGCAGCCAATCCCTCCCTGGCGCTACTCGGTGTCAGCTGGAAACCACTTTCGGCCAATTGGCGCAGATAGGCATTGTACTTTTGCAGCCAGTCCTGGAGCCCAGGATGCAAGTTCTCTTCTGGAGTGCTCATAGCCCAAGCCTCTCTTTGTATCAGATTATCTCCTATCAACTGAGCAGATTGACCTGTATGAAATAACCTATACTCCATTGCTCAACACATATTTGGACACCAGGAACCATACATGCGCCTTAGTTTGCTTACACATCCACCACGCATTGGGCCACCCACATCCCTTCCCGCTCAAAAACCTCTGCCAGACAGAAGGTAGCCCCCTTGACTTCAACCCCTTGTTCTTCCCTGCGAGCGGAAAAGGGCTCTCCTTTTGCCTTACCATGCAAGGTATATTCCTTGCCCAGGCAGACTTCAAAACCACTCAGAAGAAGACTCTGGAGGTCGGATTCGGTGAGCAGGGCATTCAGCCAGGCCACAAACAAGGATTCCAGATCGTAGCCCGCGGTTTGAATTTGAATTTCGGTCTCCCAATTTACGGATTGCAAATCTTCGGTCATCAAGCTAAACATGGCCCTGGCCCCCTGAATGAAGGCATCTTCCAGGCTGGGCCCCCAACCACGGACCCCGACGTCCGCTCCATGCTCAAAAACCTCAAATCCGGATTCCATTTCCACTCCCTGGATGACAAGGATGCCCATGTCTGAAGATACGCAAAATAAACCCGGCCACAAGCCGGAAATCCTGGCTCCGGCCGGAGATACGGACAGCTTTCTGGCCGCAATCTCGGCCGGAGCGGACAGCATCTATTGCGGCTTGAAGCACTTCTCAGCCCGCATGCAGGCCGAGAACTTTTCTGTCCCGGAACTGGCCCGCCTGGCCCGCCTGGGCCGTGAATACGGATGCAAAACCTCCATTGCCTTCAATTCTCTGGTCAAGCCCCATGAGCTGGAGCAAGCCGGCCGCCTGCTGGACCGGATCACCCAAACAGTGCAGCCGGAGGTCATCATCGTTCAGGACCTGGCCCTGGTCAACCTGGCCCGGCAAGTGGGATACAGCGGCCAGATCCATCTGTCCACTCTGGCGGCCGTGAGTTCAGCAAAGGCCCTGCCCCTGCTTCAAGATATGGGCCTCTCCAGGATCGTCCTCCCCCGGGAGCTGAGTATCGACGAGATCAAGAGATTGGCCATTTCCTGCCCCCCGGGGATGGAGCTGGAAACCTTTGTGCATGGGGCCTTGTGTTACGCGGTTTCCGGACGCTGTTACTGGAGCAGCTATCTGGGAGGAAAAAGCGGGCTGCGCGGTCGTTGCGTCCAACCCTGCCGCCGTCTGTATACCCTCCAGGGAAAAACCAAACGCTTCTTTTCCTGTCAGGATCTGAGTCTGGACGTGTTGACCAAAACTTTATTGGATATTCCCCAGGTGGCCTCCTGGAAAATCGAAGGCCGGAAAAAAGGGCCGCATTATGTGTTTTACACTGTCCGGGCCTATCAGCTCCTGCGCGACAATCCCCAGGACCCGCAGGCCCGAAAGACGGCCCAGGACCTGCTCCATCAATGTCTGAGCAGGCCGACCAGCCATTACCGTTTTCTGCCCCAAAGTCCTCACTGCCCTGTACGCCCGGAAAAGGATACCGGATCCGGCCTTTTTGTGGGCCAGGTGCAAACAGGGTCAGGGGCTGCTCCCAAATTCAAGACCAGAGAGCCACTGCTGGCCGGGGACCTCTTGCGCATCGGCAGTGAGGATCTGCCAGGGCACATCACCTACAAGGTATCGACCTACACAGCCAAGGGCAAATTCATCAACCTCCCTATGCGGGCCAAAGGTATCGCCCCGGGCAGCCCGGTGGTGCTCATCGATCGCCGGGAGCCGGAACTGGCCAACCGTTTGCGCCGCCTGCAGGGTAAGTTGGAACGTATGCCCAAGCCCGACCAGGCCAAGACAGATTTCTCCCCCCGCCTGCCCCAGCCGCACAAAGTGGCTGGACGGGCCGAACACGTCCATGTCCGGCCCATGCTGCCCCCAGGCCGAACTCCAGGCTCTCCGGGACTGTGGCTGTCACCGGTTCTGCGCATCACAGCCAGCAAAACCGTTTATCCCCGGCTCTGGTTCTGGCTTCCCCCGGTTATTTGGCCGGAAGATGAAGAACGCTGGGCCAAGCTGATCCACAATCTGATCCGCAAAGGAGCCAAGAGGTTTTGCCTCAACGCTCCCTGGCAGATGGCTCTTTTCCAGGACCACCAAAGTCTTGACTTGTGGGCCGGACCATACTGCAACTTGGCCAATGCCCTGGCTTTGGAGGAGCTCCGGAATATTGGATTTGCCGGGGCGGTGGTCAGTCCAGAGCTGGCCGGGGAAGACATCCTTTCTCTTCCCCAAACCTCTCCCTTGCCCCTGGGGGTGGTCATCAACGGACCATGGCCTTTGTGTGTGGCCCGTATCGTTCACCAGGAGGTCAAGCCCGGGGCCTTGATCCAAAGCCCCAAAAAGGAACCCTCCTATGTGCAGAAAAAAGGCCCCTTGGTCTATCACTTCCCCAATTGGGAGCTGGATCTTTCAGGCCATCAAAAGGAACTGGAGGCGGCCGGTTACCGACTTTTTGCCCATTTGTACGAAAGACGGCCCCAGAAAGTGCCACCACCACAGCGGGTGAGTTCATTCAACTGGGACTTGCAGCTGCTTTAGGCAAGGATAAGGAGATACAGAAGAGGGAAAATACAAAAAAGGTTTCATCACTGAAAAATCCGGAAAATTTCTCCTTTTTTGCCCGCCTCGAGGCAAAAAATACTTCAGATTTGCCGGAGGCAAAGCTGAACACGTAAAACTTTTTTATCTCCCGGCAAACACCCCTTGCGCCTGCTGTCCTGCAAACAGGAAACGATGGACAAACCTTCCCGGCAATCGGGGTATCAAACGGACCAAAAGGGCGATGGCCAGAAGGGAAAAGATCAATCGAGCCCATAAGATACCCGACAAATGGGCTCCTAGTAAAGAAAGGAGCAAGGTGTCCTCTATCAGGCTATGGGTCAAACCCATGAGGGTCACTGAGGAAAAAACATCCTGGGCTCCGACATTGCCGGATTTGGACTCTTGAATGATCAACCCTCCCCCATACGTCAGCCCCATGACCATGCCAATGATGGTCAAGGTGGCTGCCTCCCGCCCGATGCCCAAAAAGCGCAACACCGGGCGCAGGGCCCAAATGAGTCCGTCTACGATGCGCAATCGGTGCATTATGCGCATTAAGGCCACCAAGACCAGGATAATGCAAAAGATCAAAATAAGGTTCTTGATCTGTCCTGCCGCCCATTCCGGGACAGAGGGCTGCACCGGAGCCTCTCCCTGCCAGAAGATGGTATTGGCCTGCTGAAAGGTCCCGCTGAGGAAATAAGCCAAATGCAAGGCCCAGCCAAGGACAAAAGCCCCTCCAATGCGAATCAGGGCCTGAAATGCGAAACGGGTCCCGGCGGAGTGGGCGATTTTAACTTCTATAGGCAAGGCATGCGCTACGAGCATGACCGTGGACAGGACTGTGACTTGAGCCACGCTCAAATGCAGAGAATCGGCCAGAGAAAGAAAAACAATGATCCCGCTATAGAGATTATTGATCATGGCCGTAGCCCAGATCAGCCCTGTCTCCCCGGGCAGACCCATAAGCTGCATGATCGGGTCCAAAGGCATGGCCAGATAGACTATGAGCCCGGCCTCCTGCAGGATCTTCACTCCAATGAGGATAGGAATCATGATACGAAAGAGCCGCAAGCTGACCTGGCTTGCTTCCTTGAAGGTGTCCCGAAAAAAATTCCACAGGGGGTGCGGTGTCATGGGCTCAGTCTCAAATACTCGTGGACATATGCAGAAAAGTGAGCCTTTCAATCAAAACACGGACTTAAGCTTTTCTTCGCCATCCCGGCCAGCGGATTGGCCCTCCTTTGAACCATCGGATGCTCTTTGCGAGATGCGTTGAGGTTGGGTCCCGGCCTTAAAGGGCAGCAGATAGCTGGTATCCGTCCCAGGTCCGGCCAACAAACCGTTGGCCGCATCCACCTTGGCCATGACAATGCCCCGAGGGGGAGCAAAGTCCTGAACAGGATAGGCATCCTCAACTGCCTGCCGGTATTGGAGCCAAATGGGCGATGCGGCTCGAGATCCTGTTTCGTATTTGCCCATGGGCCGAGGCTGATCAAAACCGACAAACACACCGGTCAGGAGATAAGGAGCATAGCCCATGAACCAGGCGTCTTTTTGATCGTCGGTAGTTCCGGTCTTACCGGCCACTGGGCGGCCCAGGGCTCTCACCCTCCAGCCGGTACCGCTTTTGACCACATCCTGCAACAGGGAGGTGATGATGTATGCGGTCTGAGCACTGATCCCCTCTTTTCTTTCCGGTTCAGAGGCATACAGTTCTTGACCCCAGGGTCCGTCTACTCTGTCCACCAATCTGGGCTTGATTGTGCTTCCGTCCCGGGCAAAGCCTGAATAGGCCTGGCAGAGGTCCATGAGAGACACTTCCGCCGAGCCCAGGCTGACTGACAGATCCCGGGTAAAATCGGCCCGCAGGCCCAGGGTCTTGGCCCGTTGGATGACCGTATTGATCCCGATTTGTCGGGCCAGACGGATGGTGACCAGGTTCCGGGATTTGACCAGGGCTGTGCGCAGTAAAGTGGGGCCGAATATTCGCCGCTCGTAGTTCTCCGGCTTCCATGTGGAATTTGTGGCTCGGTCGCTGAACACCACCGGCGCATCCAAAAGGACCGAAGCAGGGGTAAAACCGTTATCCAGGGCTGCGGAATAGACTATGGGCTTAAAAGCAGATCCGGGCTGGCGTTGAGCCTGCATAGCCCGGTTGAACTGACTGGCCTGGAAGGAAAAACCGCCGGTCATGGCCAGCACCTCCCCCGTCCTGGGATCCATGGAAAAAAGGCTCCCTTGGACCCTTGGCAGTTGCTGCAGTTCCAGAGTCGGCCGGTCCGGACTCCCTTCCCCTTCCTTTTCCTGGTCAGCGTTGTTTTGCGGCGAGGCCCAAACCAGGTCCCCGGCCTGAAGAACCTTCCTGGCATCCTTGATCGCAGGCACTTCTTCCGGAGCCTTTTCCGGATTCGGGTCCCTGCACCAGGCCATGCTGGAGACGTCGATCCAGCCGGTCTGATTGCCGAAGCGTACCTCAGCACCTCCGGATTGGACGGCATTGACCTGGACCAACAGCCAATCTTCCGGCGCCCGCTGCTCGGCCTTCTCGGACTCCAACCCCTGGGTGGAGTTGCTTTGGGAAGTACGCTGGGCCACCGGTCCCTGCCATCCCCGACGTTTGCTGGAAGCGATAAGGCCGTCCTGCAGGGCTTTTTCAGCCGCCTTTTGATGGCCAAGATCCACATGGGTCTGAACTTCCAACCCCCCGGCATAGGTCCTCTCCTCGCCAAACTCCTCCACCAGCCATTTGCGGATCTCTTCCAGATAGTACCCCCCTACTTCCCAGGATGGATCCGGCATAGTTTCCAAAACCACATCCGTTTCCAAAGCTCGGAGGTATTGGTCCCGGGAGATCCATTCCAGTTCCAGCAGGCGGTTTAAAACATAGCGCTGCCTGGCCTGGGCCAGATGCATGTGTTTGTAGGGATCGTACAAGGAGGGGGCTTTTGGCAGCCCGGCCAAGAGGGAGGCCTCGGCCAGGTTCAGTTCATCCACGTGTTTTCCGAAATAGATCCTAGAGGCCGCTTCGACCCCGTAGGCCCCATGTCCCAGGTATATCTCGTTCAGATAGATGGTCAGGATCTCGTCCTTGTCCAGGTTCTTTTCCAGACGATACGCTAAGATAGCCTCTTTCAATTTCCTTTCGTAGCTGCGCTCCGGAGTTAAAAGCAAGGCCTTGATAACTTGCTGGGTAATGGTGCTTCCGCCCTGGACGATGGATCCGGCCTTGATATTTTTTATCGCCGCCCGCAGGATGCCCATGAAGTCGATTCCCTCATGTTCGTAGAAACCGTGGTCTTCGGCGGCCAAAAAGCACTGCGGAACGACATCGGCCATTTCGTGCAAAGAGCGTAAAAAACGCTTTTCTCGGGCCAGGTAGCCCAAGACCTGGTCGTCCCGGGAATACACTGTGGTGGTCAAAGCAGGATTATAGTCTGAGATGGCCTCCACCCGGGGCAGATCCTTGACCACCCACAGGTACAGCCCCAAACCAGACCCCAGACCCAAAAGGAGCAATACTCCAAACACTATGCAGGTGGAAAAAAACAATTTCCGCATCAGCTCATTCCATGAAAAGACAATCGCCCCTTGCCCAGCAGGTCATGCATATGTACCACTCCGCACAGATGCATACTTTCATCCACTACCGGCAAGACCATAATGGCCCCTTTCTCCATCATGTCTAAAACCTGCCCGCCCCGCTGTCCCAAGGTGACGTATTTCGGATTCCGGGTCATGTGCTTTGTGATCGGGTCATACGGATCATAGGCTGAGCGGCAAAGGATTCTGCGCACATCCCCGTCAGTGAGGATGCCCTGCAGCCGTCGCTCCTGATCCAGAACGACCACCGACCCCTGCCCTCCTCGGTCCAAGATCTCCAAAGCCCGGCCTAATGACGTATCCATATCCACTGCCGGTATATCCTGGGTGTGCATTAAAGATCCGATGTCCAGGCTCAGACGTCGTCCCAAGTCCCCGCCTGGATGATTGCGGCGAAAATCATCCCGGCCAAATGCCTTCCATTCAATCAAGGCCACGGCCAGGGCATCTCCCAACGCCAAAGTGGCCGTGGTGCTGGCGGTTGGGGCCAATCCCAGGGT
Organism: uncultured Desulfohalobiaceae bacterium; assembly: GCA_964619345.1. Taxonomy (GTDB): domain Bacteria; phylum Desulfobacterota; class Desulfovibrionia; order Desulfovibrionales; family Desulfothermaceae; genus Desulfovermiculus. The sequence continues at coordinate 136 of CAZUER010000028.1, read as the reverse complement.
ACAGGCCTCTTTGGGCACCCTTGAACATAAAGCAACATGGCACAAGCGGCCCAGGCTTGAGCCAAGACTTGCAGTCAGCCCAATCACTTGCGCTCCCAAGCGAAGCAAGGCGGGGATAATGGCATTGAGTTCATCG
>CAZUER010000027.1:7235-34620 GCA_964619345.1 uncultured Desulfohalobiaceae bacterium | reverse complement strand
ATAGTCGGAAAGAGATGTTGGACCTGTTTGGGACGTCTCTTGCAGGGCGGCAGCCAGCTTCTGAAAGGGAGGGGGGATATCAGAGGGCAAGTTCTGGGCAGCCAGGGTATCAATGTTTCCGCGGTACGCATTGCAGAAGGCAGAGGCAATCTGCAGGCAGTTGGCGTTTTGCCGGGACAGGGTTTGAGGATCGAGGACTCTGTGCACCAAGTCGTCGAGCAAATCCATGTCCCTGGCCGAAAAAAGGGTGTCTAAAAGGAGATTGTACACAGCCGCCTGCCAATAGGCAGAGGCTTCAGTCTTTTGAGCCCTGTTCCAATGCCTTTGAAACAAGGTCACAAACTCGCCCCAGGATTTTCTTTTCCAGTATCCCAGTAAACGGGATTCCAGCTTTTCCAGCGAGGCTTTGGCCGGATTGCTTTTTTTCTTCCGTGCCCCTTTCTTTTTGGCCATCAACCCTCCGGGTTGTCCAACTCATCGAGATAGTCGACAAGGTTCTCCTCGGCCTCATCCACTGTGTCTTCATCCTCACCAAGCAGGGCCTGTTCGTAAGCGGCAATCAGGGTCTGCAGGGTGTTTCGTTGAGCCGGATTTTTAATAGTTTCAAGGGTGTTCCGGGCCTTATGCAGGATGTAGTTGGTTACCTCTTTGGAGTCGTCCTGAGCATCCTCGTCTTCAAAGTCGTCCCATACTTCTTTGTCTTCCGTGTACTGGAGATCCAAGTGCAGAAATTTCTGATCCTGCTTGGAACTGTCCAGGTCCACCTCCCGCTTACGACTGTATCCCTTTTGTTCCACTTTGACGTGGATGATACCGTTTACGTCATAGCTGTATTCAATGACAATGGGTGAGCCTTCCGGAGCTGGGGATAAGGCCAGATCCAGGGATCCGATCAGAGTATTTTCATCCGGACGAATGGATTCGCCTTGAAACACATCCACCCGGACCTGTCTTTGGTTGGTGACAATGGTATAAAACATCTCGGAGCGGGTGACCGGAATTTGGGTGTTGCGGTCAATAATGGGGACGCATTCCAGGCGCATCTCCCAGCGGTCGCTCAGGGCCGATGTGCTCAAGGTGTGAGAGGTGACATCAATGAGGACTTGATGAACATGGCTGCCGGTGATGATGCCCCCTTGGATGGCCGCTCCTTTGGCTACGCTCAGGTCTGGGTCCACGACCGGCATTCGTGAATCACCAAACTGATTTTCCATGAGATCGATCACTGCCGGAATGCGGGTCGAACCACCCACTAAGAGGACATGGTCGATGGACTGGGCAGAAAGTCCTGCTTCGGACAGGGCATTTTTCACTTCGTTCTGGGTGGTCTGCAAATATGGTTCAATCATCTGTTCAAAGGTATCCCGGCTGATTTCCAGGGAAAGATTCAGTGGCTTTCCGTCGGTATTGGGAATCAAACTTTCCTCTATAGTGGCATAAGGATGGGCGGAAAGGGTCATTTTGGCCTGTTCTGCGCTTGACTTGAGCCTGGCCTTAGCTGGGGTATGAGTGCGCAGATCACGACCATGAGTTGACATGATCTCTTCCATGCACAGGTCTAGAAGCACCTGATCGAAATCATCGCCCCCCAGTTCAGTATTTCCGGAACTGGCCAGAACCTCTGTCAATTCCCCCATGCGCAGAATAGAGACATCAAAGGTGCCTCCCCCCAGGTCGTAAACTAAAACATTTCTTTCTTTCTGTTCGGGACCTTGAGAAAGGAGGGTGTGGATGTAAAAGAGGGCTGCGGCTGTAGGTTCGTTGATGATCCGCTCAACCTTCAGGCCGGCCAGCTCTCCGGCTTTTTGGGTTGCCCGGCGCTGAGCGTCGGAAAAGTACGCAGGAACGGTGATGACTACGTTCTTGACCTCTTCCTCGGTAACCTCTTGGGCCTGGGTTTTGAGATGGGAAAGAATGAAGGAGGAAATTTCTGCCGGAGTAAACCTCTGGTCCCGAATGACATAGGTATGATCGGAGCCAATGACCCGTTTGACCGAACTCACTGTGGTTTCCGGGTGAAGGATGGCCCGGTTCCTGGCCCTGGAGCCGACAATGGTCTCTTCAGGTTCAAAGCTGACCACGGAAGGGACCAATGGAGATCCGTCCAGGGTAAGGACTTCAGGGACACCTTGGTTCAGCCGGGAGATGCAGGAGTTTGTTGTGCCCAGATCAATGCCGAAGAGTGTGCGCATAAGACTTTCCTGTAGGCTTGAGGCGTTTTACAAAACGGATTGGACAGCTGCCTCTTGGGCAGTGGAGGTGTTAACAACCACCACAGCCGGGCGGGTGATCTGACCGTGAATTATCAAGCCAGGGCGGACGACTTCCAAGATCGAGCCTTCTGGAACGTGTGGGTCGAAACGGATATCACAGACCTCATGTCGTGTGTCGTCGAACTGTTGCCAGTTGTCTACGATGAGTTCAATTCCCAGGGCCTCCAGCAGAGATGTGAATTTGGTCCAGGCGTGCTCCAAGGCTTCATCCCTGCTCCTGTGCTGGCGATAGAGGGCCAGGCTTTCTGCGCAGGCGGAAATTTCCTCCATCGGCAGCTTTGAGTCCTGGGCAGCAAGGATTCTGTCCAATTTTCCGCCCAAATCCTGATACATTTGTTCTACAATCTGTACCTGACGGCGTTCGTGTTTTTGCAGCTTTCGCAGCCGATCTTCCAAGAGCTCGAATTCACTCGGCCCGGTTGATTCCGGTTCTTCAGGCAGTTTTTTAAACCCGAATATGTGCTGAATCTTTGTCCACAAGGACATAGGCATACCTTGTTTAAGTTTGTTCTGTGTTGAGTCATTGAGGTTTGAATGAAGCTTTATCCCCAAAACGATTTTTGGGCGCTTTGGCCCAAAAAATAGGTCAGATTTGCCGGAGGCAAAGCTAACATGTATCAAACCTTACCCTTGAGGTTCAAGCCCTTGGGTGAACATCTCCGCAGCCATCTCTCGCAGCTTGTATTTTTGGACCTTGCCTGAGGCGGTCATCTCGTACTCGCGGACAAAGGCGATGTGCCTGGGGATCTTGTAGCGGGAGATCTTGCCCCGGCAGAAATCCTGAACGTCTTCAGGCCGTAAGTCATATCCATCCTTTTGAATAATAAAGGCCCCCACCTCTTCCCCGTATTTCTGGCTGGGCACGCCGACCACCTGCACGTCGTAGATTCCGTCCATGGTATACAGAAATTCCTCGATTTCCCGGGGGTAGATGTTCTCTCCCCCTCGGATGATCATATCCTTGATCCGGCCGGTGATGCTCACATAGCCTTCCTCATCCATGAATCCCAGATCTCCGGAATGGAGCCAGCCTTCCCGGTCTATGGTCTCGGCCGTGGCCTGAGGGTTGTTGTAATAGCCCTTCATCACGTTGTAGCCCCGGCAGCAGACCTCACCGGGCTGACCTGGAGGCAGTTCCCGCCCGGTTTCAGGGTCCAAGATCTTGACTTCAATTGCCGGCATGGCCCGGCCCACGGTCTGAACCCGCTTTTCAATGCTGTCCTCCACCCTGGTTTGGGTCATGACCGGGGAGCCTTCGGTCAAACCGTAGCAGATGGTGATGTCCCGCATGTGCATGACGTCCATGACCTGGCCCATGACCTTGATGGGGCAGGGAGAGCCGGCCATGATTCCGGTACGCAGAGAACTCAGGTCGAACTTGGAGAACAGGCTGTGCTCCAAAACGGCCAGAAACATGGTCGGGACCCCGTACAAAGCGGTGCATCTTTCGGCCTGGACCGAGATCAAAACCATCAAGGGGTTGAACTCCTCCAGGATGACCAGGGTGGAGGCGTGGCTGACAGCGGCCAGGACCCCGAGCACGCAACCGAAACAGTGAAACAGGGGTACGGGCAGGCAGATGCGGTCCGTGGGCCCCAGGAGCTGGTTCTCCCCGATCCAGAACCCGTTGTTTCCGATATTGGAGTGGGTGAGCATGACCCCTTTGGGAAAGCCGGTAGTCCCTGACGTGTACTGCATGTTGACCACATCGTGGGGATGAAGGCTTTCCTGTCGGGCCAGATATTCGGGGTCTGAAATCATGCGGCCTAGACCGATGACCTCGGGCAGGGAGTACATGCCCCGGTGCTTTTCCTGGCCCAGGAAGAAGACCCGTTGCAGATGTGGGAAGTCCTTGCTGGCCAGGTGGCCCCGCTGCTGGGTGCGCAGCTCCGGGACCAGGGAGTACACGGTCTGCACATAGTCGGTATCCTTGAACCCGTCGATGATGACCAGGTTCTCGGCTTCTGACTGCTTGAGCAGATAGGCCAGCTCGCTTTCCTTGTAATAGGTGTTTACCGTGAGCAGGATGGCCCCGATCTTGGCCGTGGCAAACTGCAAGGCAACCCAGTGGGGGACGTTGGTGGCCCAGATGGCCACTTTTTCGCCCTTTTGTATCCCTAAGGCCATCAGCCCCTTGGCCAGCTCATCCACCAGAAGGCCGAACTCCCGATACGTGAGGCGGAAATCGCGGTCCACATAGACCACGGCGTCATTGTCCGGATGGCCGGCAATGGCCTCGTCCAGCATCTGGCCCAGGGTTATATGGCGTAGCTTGCTGTCCTGCATGCAGTTGTTTGTAATCCCGGTTTCCAGCATTTCCTTTTTTGCTCCTTAATAACGAATAACAAGCAACAGTCCCGCCAGAGGCGGCGCCGACAACTAATTCGGCAGATACAGCACAGCATAGATCTCAGCCGGTTCATTCCCGGCACAGGAGACATGGTGGGGGATGATGGAGTTGTAGTAGATGCTGTCTCCTGGTTCCAGGATGTGGGTCTCCTGGCCGTAAATGACCTCCACCTGGCCGGAATGGACGACGATGAACTCTTCGCCTTCGTGGGTGGAGAGCTCCTTGTCCTTGGCCGACTCGGGCAGGATCTGGATGAAAAAGGGTTCCATGTGCCGGTCGTTCTTGCCCTTGCCCAGGGAGTAGAAGCGCAGTGAGACCGGATGGTCTTTGCCCCGCAGCATGTGAAGCTCCTCTTCCCGCTCCTGCAGGCGGACGATCAGGGGATCCCGGCTGACCTTGTCGTCCAGGAAAGTGCCCAGGCGCAGGCCCAGGGTTCTGGATATCTTTAAGAGAGGCCCCAGGCTGGGGTAGATGTCGTCCTCTTCCAGGGAGGTGAGAAAGGAGACGCTCAGATCGGTTCTGGAAGCCAGCTCCTCCAGGCTGATCTCCCGGGCCTGGCGCAGCTTCTTCACTCTGGTTCCAATGGGTGTATCGCTCATGTTTGCTGCTCCTGCAAAGGGATGGTCTTGGCTCACGGCAAAGGCAGGAACATAATGAGGATGAGAGCAAATTGCAACGATGGGATTGCATAGGATAAATGGCTAAATGTATCGAGCGGAAAAAGTCTGACGGCTTTGACAGGATTGCGGTCACAGATTAGATTGGAATGATCATCCAGAGAATCACAAAAGGCATTGGGATAGACAGGGGTTGATCGATGCAGTCAATGCAGGAGATAAAAAAGGCCATCATGTCCGATCTTCCGCGGAAGATGGAAACAGAGCCAGAAATCCGGGATTTCATCCTCCGGCTGCCGCGCGAAATGTACGCCGATGATTGATGATCGGGCCAAACGTGTGGCTGATGAGCTGGGGATTGAAACGTACTCCTATCCGGACCGGATGAAATTGACCAGGGAGTAAGAAAAAAAGTGGACGCAGAGGGCGAAAGATTTTTCGCCCCTACTTTCCAACAGATGGGCGTATTCTGTTGTCAATGTACTGAAGCTTGCCCATGAACGAATAGCAGGTAACCAATAACGTCTTCTCCTCAGATCCTACCGTCCATATGCAGATACCATATCTGCCAGTGCTTCCGCCAGTTCTGAACTTAAGTCTTCAGACCGCACCCGCCAGGACCAGTTGGCCTGGGTGGTGCTGGGTAGGTTCATGCGCGTGTCCTGGCCCCTTCCCAACACATCCTGCATGGGGAAAATGGCCTTGTCGGCCACAGAACCCATGGCCAGACGGATGAGCTCCCACGGAATCTGTTGATCCGGGAGTTCCCGGCCAATGTAGCGGTACAGGCGCTGCCTGGTTTTTTGATCGGTTTCATTGTGCAGCCAGCCCAGGACGGTGTTGGTGTCGTGGGTCCCGGTGTAGGCCACGCAGTTACGTTCGTAGGTATGGGGCAGAAAGGGGTGCAAGGGGTTGTCTTCATAAAAGGCAAAGACCAGGACCTTCATGCCCGGGAAGCCAAAGAGGTGCATGACTTCGCGCACATCCGGGGTGATCTCCCCCAGATCCTCGGCAATAATGGGCAGGCAGGGAAAGCGCTTGAGAAGGGTGCGGAAGAACTTTGTGGCCGGGGCCTCGGTCCACCAGCCGTTGACAGCTGTTTTTTCCCCATAAGGAACTTCCCAAAATCCGACAAAACCCCGGAAATGATCGATACGCACGATGTCATAAAGTTTAAAAGTGTGCTGCAAGCGCTTGATCCACCAGTCAAATCCGTTCTCCTCCATTCGTTCCCAGTTGTACACCGGGTTGCCCCACAACTGGCCGGTGGAGCTGAAGTAGTCCGGGGGGACCCCGGCCACAGTTACCGGCCTGCCCTGGGCATCAAGCTTGAACTGCTCCGGCTGGGCCCAGACCTCGGCGCTGTCATAGCTGACGTAAATGGGCAAGTCGCCGATGATCTGAATGCATTTCTGGTTGGCGTAGTCCTTGAGCCTGACCCATTGGCGGAAAAAAAGGAACTGGCTGAACCTTATCTTTTCTATCTCCCAGGCCCGTTCCCTGGCCAGGTCGGCCAGGGCCGGCTTTTGCCTGTCCCGGATATCCGCCGGCCACTTAGACCAGGAGCGGTGATCAAATGTCTCCTTGGCGGCGCAGAACAGGGCGAAGTCGTCCAGCCAGTCCTTTTCCCGGGCACAGAAGCGGGCAAACTCTTCGTTGAGAAGGGGGTTGGCGGGCAGTGCTGCATGAGCCAGATTCACAAGGCGCTGTTTGCTGTCTTCCGCTTCCTGGTAGTCGACTATTGACCCATCAGCGGGGGTTGGGGGCAGATCCCCGGGACTGATCAGCCCTTCCTCCGCCAGGAGCTCCGGGCTGATGAGCAGGGTGTTCCCGGCAAAGGCCGAGATGCTGCTGTATGGAGAATGTCCGTTGATCCCTGAAGTCGGGGTCAGGGGCAGGATCTGCCAGAAGGCCTGCCCGGCCCGGTGCATAAAGTCCACGGCCCGGTAGGCTCCGGGACCGAGATCGCCGATGCCGAATGGGGAGGGCAAAGAGGTAACGTGCAAAATAAGGCCGCTGCCGCGTAGGTTCATGGTGACTCCATTGAAATGTTCAGAGTTCAGCTTTGCCTCCGGCAAATCTGAAATATTTATTTGCCCCAAAGCGGGCAAATAAATTACCGGACTAAAAATTGACACATCATATATTCATGCTATCATTATCTTGTGCAATCATGCAATGGAGGATTTATGGGCACGATAAAGACAATCGGTAAAAGCGGCCAGGTCTCCTTGGGCAAAAAGTTTGCCGGGCAACAAGTTCTGGTTGATGAAATAGAATCCGGGGTCTGGATCCTGAAAGTGGGCCGCTTTATTCCCCAAAACGAACATTGGCTTTATGATCCGGTAAACAAAGCCGATTTGGATCAGGCTATCGATTGGGCGGAAAAGAATCCACCCCGAGCCAGCGATGTTGATGACCTTGAAGGGTGGACAGCATAATGTCCGGATCTGACCAGGACCGGGTCAAGCTTGATTTGAACAATCCTGTGTTTCAAAACAATCTGTTCAAGTTGCAGAAGAATGAGCAAGTGGCGATTCTGGGAACCTTACGTAAAATATCTCAAATGAGCTGGGAACAGGTGTATACTGACCAGGGACTGAAATGGGAAGCCATCATTTCCCGGACTGGCCCGCATGGAGGCCGGTTGTATACCTTCAGGATCGGCAAAGGTTTTCGAGCCGTGGCCTGCAGAGAGCGGGACTGGATGCGTATTCTGTCTTTGCATCCAGATCATGATTCGGCCTACAGGTGACCAGAAAAATGTTCCTTTTGCTGCCTCAGCGTATCCGTTCAGGGGGCTGAATGCTTATGCCTCAGCCGATGGTATACAGCACAAAGCTCCAGGGCATAAGGGTGATCGGGGTGGCCTGCTCCAGATGTTCAGGGGCCTGGCCGCCCGGGCCGGCCCATTTTTCCTGGCTGGAGTCCACCAGCAGGGACCAGGTCTGTTTGAGGTCTCTGGCTGTCCAGGTCTGCTTCTGTTCCTGGAAATTGCCGATGAACAGAACTTCCTGCCTCCGATACCAGCGATGGACCGTGAGTATCGTGTCACTATTCCAGGTTTGGGCCTGGCTCCGATCTTTGTCCAGGACCCGGAACGGAAGAAGTGTGCGTCGCAGACGTAGCAGCTCGCGGTACAGGTTCAGCATTTTTTGGTGTTTGCCTGTGGTCCGCAGGTCCCAGTTCAGCTTGGAATAGGTAAAGGTCTTTTCGCCCTGGGGATCCGGGGGAGTCCCGGGCCACTGGAAGTCCTTGAACTCTTCAGCCCGGCCCCGGCGCACGGCCTCCACCAATTCAGGGTCGGAGTGGTGGACGAAATAGAGAAAGGGGGCTGTTTCCGCATACTCCTGGCCCATAAACAGCATGGGCAGAAACGGGGAGCAGAGCATGCACCCGGCAGCCAGCTTGAGAGACTCAAAGCTGACCAGTTGAGATAGCCGCTCGCCCAGCATGCGGTTGCCCACCTGGTCGTGGGTCTGGGTGTAGACCACGAACTGCTCGCCCCGGCATTCCTGGCTGGATGTCCCGTGCCGGCGTTTGCGGAACTGAGAATACTGCCAGGTATAGACATACCCGCTTTCCATGCTCTTTTGCACATCCTGCAGGCGTCCGAAATCCTGGTAATACCCCTCGCTTTCCCCGGTTAAAAGGACATGTATCACATGATGGAAATCATCGTTCCACTGGGCCTGATGTCCAAAGCCCCCCTGAGACCTGGGACGCAGGACCCGGGCGTCGTTTAAGTCGCTCTCGGCAATAATGTACACCGGCTTGCCCTGGCTCTGGCCCATGGCCTCCATTTCCAGGCTCAGCTCCTGCAAAAAAGGGTGTGGGCTCTGGTCCATGATGGCGTGGACGGCGTCCAGGCGCAGGCCGTCCAGGTGGAAGTGTTCGATCCAGTATAAAGCGTTGTCCAGGAAAAAACGCCGCACCGGTTCGCAGTACGCCTGGTCGAAGTTGACGGCTTCTCCCCAGGGGGTTGCGTACTTGGCAGTGAAATACGGCCCGAAGTCCCGCAGGTAATTCCCCTCCGGCCCCAGATGGTTGTAGACCACGTCCAGGATCACGGCCAGACCTTGACGGTGGCAGGCGTTGACCAGCTCCTTGAGGCCCTGGATTCCGCCATAGGCTTGGCTGACGGCATACGGGTAGACCCCGTCGTAGCCCCAGTTGCGATCTCCCGGGCACTGGGCTACGGGCATTAGGGACAGGGCGGTGACACCCAGATCCTTCAGATCGGCCAAACGGGGAATGACCGCCGCGCAGGTTCCTTCTGCAGTGAAGGTCCCGATGTGCAGCTCATAGAGGACCAGCTCGGACTGGGGGATGTTCGACCAGTCCTGATCCTCCCAGGCAAAAGGAGTATGATCCACAACCAGGGACGGACCGTGCACACCTTGAGGCTGGGACTGGGAGGCGGGGTCAGGACGCTCCAGGTCATTGTCCAGGCGGTAGAGGTACAGGCTGCCAGGGGGCACGTCTTGCACCTCCACCTGCCAGTACCCCTGGCCAGCCGATTGCAGGGGAACGATCCGCTCCCTGCCCTGATCCAGGATCTTGACTTCCATCCGGTCCCGAAAAGGGGCCCAGACCGTGAACCTGGATCGGGAGTTTCCCAGGTAATGTACACCGCAGATCATGTGTTTTCCCCTTACCTCATCTCCAACACTGCTTCATCATCCAAGGCCCCGGGCCGGTGCTTGAAAACAACCATTCCCAACGGGGGCAGGGTCAGACAGATGGACTGGTTGCGGCCGTGGGTGGCAACCGGCTCGGAATCCACACGACCGTAGTTGCCCATTCCACTCCCTCCGTATTCTTGGGCATCGCTGTTTAAGATCTCATCCCAGGCTCCGGAAGCCGGAACTCCCAGTCTGTAGCTATACCTGGGAATGGGAGTGAAGTTGCAGGCCACCACAAAGAGCTCGTTTTTGTCCCGGTCCTGGCGCAGATAGCTGATAACCGAGTTTTCCCAATCTGAAAAATCCACCCATTCAAAGCCCGTAGAGTCCAGATCTGTGGTGTGCAGTCCGGGTTCCTGCCGGTAGAAGCGGTTCAAATCCCGCATCCAAACCCGTAGGTTGAAGTGAAGGTCATTTTCCAAAAGCTCCCAATGCAGGGATTCTTCATGGTACCACTCCTGCCATTGACCGAACTCTCCGCCCATGAATACCAGCTTTTTGCCCGGAAAGGTGTACATATAGCCAAAAAGCAGGCGCAGATTGGCAAAACGCTGCCAATCGTCGCCCGGCATCTTGCTTAACAAGGAGCCCTTGCCGTAGACCACTTCATCGTGGGACAGGGGCAAGAGGAAGTTCTCGGTAAAGGCGTACCAGATGGCAAAGGTCAGCTTGTTCTGATGATAGCGACGGAATATGGGGTCCAAGGACATGTATTCCAGGGAGTCGTGCATCCAGCCCATGTTCCATTTCAGACCGAAACCCAGGCCTCCGGCATAGGGGGGGCGGGTAACCATGGGCCAGGCTGTTGATTCTTCGGCAATGACCTGCACATCCGGATAATTGGTGTACACTTCCTGATTCAGAGTGCGGATGAAATCAATGGCCGCTAGGTTTTCCCGTCCTCCATATTCGTTGGGAATCCAATCTGCATCTTCCCGCCCGTAGTCCAGATAGAGCATGGAGGCCACGGCATCCACCCGCAGGCCGTCGGCATGGAAGGCTTCCAGCCAGTACATGGCGCTGGAAATGAGAAAGGACCGGACCTCGTTGCGGCTGAAGTTGAAGATACAGCTTTTCCATTCCGGGTGAAAACCCTGCCGGGGATCGGCGTGTTCAAAAAGATGGGTGCCGTCGAAATAGGCCAGACCATGCCCGTCGTTGGGAAAATGGGAGGGGACCCAATCCAGGATGACCCCGATGTCCAGACTGTGCAGGTAGTCGATAAGGGCCATGAAGTCCTCTGGGGTCCCGTATCTGGAGGTGGGAGCGAAAAAGCCCAGGCACTGATAGCCCCAGGAACCGTAAAAAGGGTGCTCCATAACCGGCATAAACTCCACGTGAGTAAAGCCTGTATCCTGCACGTAGCGGCCCAGGCTTTCGGCCAGTTCCCGGTAGGTGAGAAATGTGCCGTCCGGACGCCTGGCCCAGGAACCGAGGTGCACCTCATAAATTGACATGGGGGCATCGAGCTTGTTGCGTTCTTTTCGCTTTTCCATCCAGGCTCCGTCTTGCCAGTTGTATTGGGGGCTCCAGACCCTGGTTCCAGTTTGGGGAGGAACTTCCCATAGGCGGGCCAAAGGATCGGCCTTGTCTATTTGAAATTCACTGGCTGCGGAGACAATGTGGTATTTGTACACGCTTCCGGATTCCACCCGGGGGAGGAAGCCTTCCCAGATCCCGGAGCCGTCCTTACGGTCCGCCAGATAATGCCGGGTGGTATCCCAGGCGTTGAAGCCACCGATGACCGAAACTGTTTTGGCGTTTGGAGCCCAAACGGCGAAATAGGTGCCGGGTTTTCCTTCTCTATACATGGGGTGGGACCCGAGCTTGTCGAACAACCGGTAGTGGCTCCCTTTCTTGAACAAATAGATGTCCAATTCGGAAAAGCGGCTGATATCTGTATATACAGTTTCGGACATAGTGGAGACCTCGTTTGTTATTTAGATTTCAGCGCAGCCCTTGGCAGCGCCAAAACCTATTTTTTGATATATAGGAATACAACACAAAGTAAAAATTTTTCAGGATCGGTCCAACCGATCATGAAAAATTTTTATTGCCAGGCCATAATATTCTGCAGCCCTTGTAACGGGATGTACAGTCCTTCCGGGTTGGAGTTCAATCTGTATAATATATCTATGAAAGCCTGCTCCAAAAGATAGTGGTTGAGAAGAGCTTGAATTTGAGTTCGGTCTGGAGGGACAAAAGCCTGGCCCTCTACTTCATGCAGATAGGCATTGAGAAAGACCCCGCTGACCACTTTGTGCCAGGGATCGACCCACAGCTTGAGGTGGGCGTGATCTTCGGGGTGCAGATGGGAAAAGGCCTCCAGCCCGGTATTGGCCGCATAGAAAAAAGAGCCGATCATGGTAGCCACATCCATGAGGCTGGAACGCTTCAGGCGCCTTTGACTCAAGGGCTTGGATGGATCGCCCTCGAAATTGAGGACTGCAAAGTTGTTGCCGGTAAAAAGGACATGGGTCAGGTTGAAGTTGCCGTGAATGCGGATCTTTTGGGCCTGGAATTTGTCTTGAATGATGGCCTTGGCGAACGCTATCAAGTTATATTCTGATTCCAGTACGAATTCAGCTAGTTGGATACAGTCCGGGGGAATGCGGTGATACCTTCGGCGCAAGGTGAGCAGAGTGCGGCGGATAAGAGTGCGAATAGCCTGATACTCGGAACGCTGGTAAAGGGAGGAGAAGGGTTCAGGCTGGAATCCTGGATATTCTTTAGGCCGGGCCAATCTGGAATGCAGGCTCGCGGTGGTGGTTCCCAACTGGGCCATGAGGTCCAGATAGGGACCTCCAATGCAGTCCAGCAATTGGGCCGGAACTGTTTCATGGGAAACGTCGAAAACCGAAGGGGGAAGTTGGCCGGCTTCGTCCAGGGAAGGCCTGGAGGTGAGCACGGATTCAAAGAAGCGGTACAATGCGTCTTTGGTCAGCTTCCAGGCGTCACCCTGGCCCTGATTGAAAATGAAATCCCGGCAAATACCCAAGCTGATCGATTCATTGGGCGGGCTTTGATATACAAGCTCGCCACCCAGGGTGGGTACATTGGCTAACGTGCCGTTATGGCCCAAAAAGTTCAGCATCTCCACTCCTGGGTTAATCCCTTCTTCCAGGCAGCGGTAGAGCTTCAGGCACAGGCATTGATCGTAGAGAATGCATACGTTGTTATGCTTTTCCGAGAGAATCCGGGAGGATATGCCCTCTGAACGTGGAGACCAGATCTGGAAGAGAGCCGGGCTGGGGATAAAACGCAATCTGCCGTTGACACCGAGCACGGTTTGCCTCTGCTGCAGATGCTCCAAAAGGGATTGTTGGAGACTTAAATCGTACAGACCGTCAAACAGGACTCCGGCTCTATGCGGAAAGGTGAGATAGGCCAGAATAGAGTGCTCGGGCACTTTTTGCAGATGATCGTCTGCCTGGTACTCTTGAAAAGAGAGGGCCAGGAGGTGGATTTCAGGATCTCCTTCTGCGAATATGGCCTGGACCATGAGCAGCCAGTGGTGGTCCTGGGATGAGGTGATGGGAATACGATCCTTGACCTGGACATCCAGAAGCCTTTTGCTGGCGGCTCGGGACCAGTGGCTGCGAAATACATAGGAGGGCAAGATTTCTTTTTCCAAAATCTCAAGCCCGTTGCTTTGCAGCAAGCTGTCCCATGTTCCGCGCATGTCCAATTCAGGGATTCCAGGCCCGTCTGCTCTGACTCTTTGATCCTGGGTTTGGATCAGCTGAAACCAGAAGTAGTCGTTCATGCCCATGGTGAACTGGTAGCGGGTGTCCTGGATTCGGGGAAATTCATTGCCGCTGAACAGATCCACGGGCACACAGCCGCTGTAGGCGGAAAGATCCAGGGAAACGGCCTGAGCAAAACGGGAAAGATTGATAATGACCAATACGGTTTCATCGTCATAGCTGCGGGTAAAAGCCAGGACCTTGGGATTTTCCGGGAACAAAAACTCAATGTTTCCCTGCCCGAAGGCCTTGAACCTCTTGCGCATGGCGATGACCCGCCGCATCCACCACAAAAGGGATGATGGATTTTTATCCTGATTTTCCACATTGACCACTTCGTAGTGGTATTCCGGATCCATAATCACGGGCAAGTAGAGCTGCTGGGGGTTGGTTTTGGAGAACCCGGCATTGCGGTCCGGACTCCACTGCATGGGAGTGCGCACTCCGTTCCTGTCCCCCAGATAGTAGTTGTCTCCCATTCCGATCTCGTCCCCGTAGTAAATGATCGGGGTCCCAGGCAGGGAGAACAAAAGAAAATTCATAAGCTCCAGCTTGCGCCGGTTGTTGTTTAACAGCGGGGCCAGGCGGCGGCGGATACCTAAGTTGATTCTGGCCCTGGGGTCTTTGGCGTACATGCGGTACATATAGTCCCGCTCTTCGTCGGTGACCATCTCCAGGGTCAATTCGTCGTGATTGCGCAAAAAGATGGCCCACTGGTTGGAATGGGGAATATCCGGGGTCTGCTCCAGTATGTCGATGATCGGAAAACGGTCTTCCATCCATAAGGCCATAAACAGGCGGGGCATGATGGGAAAGTGAAAGGCCATATGGCATTCGTTTCCGTTTCCAAAATAGGCGGCCGCCTCCTCCGGCCACTGGTTGGCTTCAGCCAGGAGCATGCGGTTGGGATAATATTTATCCACATACTGGCGCAAATCCTTTAAGAACTGATGTGTCTCGGGCAGGTTCTCGCAATTGGTCCCCTCCCGTTCATACAAGTAGGGTACTGCGTCCAGGCGCATACCGTCCACGCCCATGCCGAACCAGAAGTCTATGACCCGAAACAAAGCCTCATGCACGGCGTGGTTGTCGAAATTGAGATCCGGCTGGTGGGAGTAGAAGCGGTGCCAGTAGTAGGCCTTGGCCACAGGATCCCAGGCCCAGTTGGAGGTCTCGAAGTCCTTGAAGATGATCCTGGCTTCCTGGTATTTATCCGGAGTGTCGCTCCAGACATAGAAGTTGCGTTCCGGTGATCCGTGCTCCGCCCGGCGTGCTTTCTGGAACCATGCATGTTGATCAGAGGTATGGTTGAGAACCAATTCGGTGATGATGCGGATACCCCGGTTATGGGCGGCCTGGAGAAGATTGCGGAAATCCTGGATGGTCCCGTAATGGGCATGAATGTTTTCGTAGTCCGCGATATCGTACCCGTCATCCTTGAGCGGAGAAGGGTAAAAGGGCAGCAGCCAGATGGCCGTACATCCCAGCTCTTGCAAGTAGTTGAGCTTGGTGAGCAGACCCCGCAGGTCGCCGATGCCATTGTTGTCTGCATCAAAAAAGGTCTTGATGTGCAGCTGATAGATAATGGCGTCCTTGTACCACAAGGGATCTTCGTTGATGACAAAATTTGAATTATGCATAGATGCTGAGTGACCAGCGCCGCTGCTGGCGGGTCAGTTATTTGCCCCTTGTTAACTTTATGGTTCAAGGTTCAAGGTGCACGCTTCCAAGTATGAAAACGATATGAAAAATTGTAATACCTATCTTGGCTGTTAACTATAGTCAATAAAAGCAAGTAGCTATGAAAGAACTTGGACTGTTGAATGAATTAAAATGTCTTCCATCCCTGCCAGGTCGAAGTTTGATAACTAAAAAGTTGCAGGATTGCTGAAAGCAATCCTGCAACTTTTTAGCTCCGCTCAAAGATCTCGGTTTCCCGCCTGAGACGGTCCAGTATCTCCGGCCGCAGCTGATCAAAGGAAAACCGCCATTCCCAGTTGCCTTGCAGGGAACCCGGTCGGTTCATTCTGGCCTCGGTGCCCAGGCCCAGCGCATCCTGCAAGGGAATAACGGCTGTCCGAGCCACGGAGCTTAAGGCCAGGCGGATGAGATCCCAGTGAATTTCCTTTCCAGTAGTCCCCAGATAGTCCAAGAGGTACTGCCGTTCCTGCTCGATTTCCTCCCGGCTCTGGGTGCTCTGAGTGCCCGGATCGGATGTGAACCAGCCCACGCTGGTGTTGTGGTCATGGGTGGCCGTGTACACCACGCTGCGGTGAATATGGTTGTGGGGCCTGTACTCCGAGGCCTTGGGGTCGGTGCCAAAGGCCATCTGCAAGATGCGCATTCCAGGGAACCCCAAACTGTCCCGCAGGGCGTCAACTTCGGGAGTGATGACTCCCAGATCTTCGGCAATGACTTCAATGGGGCCCAGGGCCTCTTCAACGGCCTGGAACAGCTTTTGGCCTGGACCCGGCACCCAACGGCCGTTGACCGCTGTTTGTTCAGCAGCTGGAACCTCCCAGTAAGCCTCAAATCCGCGGAAATGATCGATGCGCAGGACATCGAACAGGGTCAGGTTGAGCCGAAAGCGTTCGATCCACCAAGCGTACCCGTTTTCAGCCATGCGGTCCCAGCGGTAGATGGGATTGCCCCAGCGCTGGCCTGTGGAGCTGAAATAATCGGGAGGCACTCCGGCTATGACCGTTGGCAAACCCTGGCCATCGAGATGGAACAACGAAGGCCTGCTCCAGACTTCGGCGCTGTCATGGGCAACATAGAGAGGGAGATCCCCGATAATGGATATACCCTGCGAGCGGCAATAGGCCTTCAGGGCGGTCCATTGTTCAAAGAACAAAAATTGCAAATACTTGTGAAACTCTATTTCCCGTTTTAGAGAAGTTCTCCAAGACTCCAGGGCATGGCTTTCTCTTTGGGCCGCTCCCGGTTCCCACTCGGTCCACACGGTATTGCCGTGGGCTTCTTTTAAAGCCATGAACAGAGCAAATGTGTCCAGCCAGAGGCTGTGATCATGGCAAAAGGATGCATACCGTTCGTGCTGCCTGTGCTCAGGTTGGGCCAGAAAGCGGGAGAAGGCAGTTGATAAATGATCTTTTTTCGTCTTTTGCACCCATTCATAATGTACTCGATGGGCTGGAAAGGCAGGGGGAGAGGCTATCTCCTCAGAGGTCAAAAGGCCTTCCTGGTTCAAGAGCTGTAAACTGATGAGCCAAGGGTTTCCGGCAAATGCAGACAGGCACATATACGGAGAGTTGCCGTAGCCGGTGGGTCCCAGGGGCAAGACCTGCCAGAGTTTTTGCCCGCTTTGGGCCAGAAGATCCACAAACCGATAGGCCTTCGGACCCAAATCGCCGATGCCGTGCGGCCCAGGCAGGGAAGTGGGGTGGGCGAGGATGCCGCTTTGGCGAGTATTCAAGTTCATCACATGCTCCATTGCATGGTTGCATCCCTGGTGGAGTAGGATAATACTATCCTCAACACCCAAACAAAAGGAGATTGCCTGTATGTTGAAAACTATTCTTTTCCCCACCGACTTTTCCCAGACCTCATATCAGGTGTTGGACGTTTTCGAGGACCTGCGGGCCAGGGGTGCAGACAAGGTCGTTTTACTCCATGTGGTTGATGAAAGAAGCTTTCAGGCCATGGAACATTATGCCTATGGCCGGGCCGAGGAAGTGGAAAAACATATCTTGGACAGCGCCAGGGCCGAGCTGGAGAACATGTCTCAAAAGCTCCAGGAACAGGGGTTTACCGTTGTGCCCAAAGTTGTGGTCGGGGTCCCTGTGCGGGAGATATTGAAAGTGGAAAAAGAGGATGACGTGTCCATGATTGTCCTCGGCTCGCACGGAGGCAGCAATTTGCAAGAGATTTTTCTGGGTTCTGTGGCCGAAAAGGTTGTCCGCAAGTGTACCAAGTCAATTTTGGTGGTCAAGCGGTAGGAGGCAGTAATCCAGGACTTTTTGGTTCTGCTTCTTATTCTCAACAAATACATTTACCTTGCTCTGTAATTGGATAACAGCAATTTGTGTTCAGTGTTCGGTGGTCAGTGCTCAGCCTAACTAGCTGATATTCCTTAATACTTCTTTGTCCGTTACAGGGGCAGCTTGTGATCCCAAAGCTTTGCCCCCTGGACCGCCAGGTGCCATCCTGGCCATTCTGGGATCGCCAGGCGCCTGCCTGGCTCTTTCAAGGTTTACTCATGCCCGAACTGTCGCTGTAGTGTTACCCACTCGCCAGTTTCATCCTCGATCAAACTGGCGTCCGCCGCCAGAGGCGGCGCTGAACACTGAACACTGAACACTGGAACCTGACTACAGGGCATCATCCCCCATCTCTCCAGTCCGGATACGGATGGCCTGTTCAGTTGGGGTGATAAAGATCTTGCCGTCCCCAATCTTTCCGGTCCTGGCCGCTTCCTGGGCAGCTGTCACCGCTTGATCCACGAGGGCGTCCTCAACCACCACCTCAATCTTGGCCTTGGGGACAAAGTCAACTTCATATTCAGCCCCCCGATAGATCTCGGTATGGCCGCGCTGTCGGCCGTACCCCTTGACTTCGGTGACGGTCATCCCTTTGATGCCCACATCATTGAGTTTATCCTTCACTTCGTCGACCTTGAACGGACGGACTATAATTTCAATCTTTTTCATTGAAAACTCGCTCCTTTCTGATCCATGCTCTCAGTCCATGGTCTTTTGGTCTTTTGACTTCCTGGACAGTCTCTTTTTTTCCGGGGTAACAGCATTGACCACTGCCTGCGTCTTATAGGAAATGAGCTCCCACTCTGTTTTCAGAGAACGTAAAAGAATGTCCCAGGACAAGATGTCTTCCGGATCCTGCGCAGGCTGTACCTTTCGGGCTGAGATGAGGTCCTGATACAGCTTGTGAAGCTCTCTGGCGCAGGTGTCCCGGGAAAAGGTCCTGGCCGTTTCCTGGGCCTTGGATCTCAAAAGCTCCAGGGACTGCTCCCCGGAGAGGATCTCTGTCAAGGCCCGGGCGAACTCCTGTTCTGTGCTCTGTTCCGGAAGGAGGCGTCCGTTTTTTTTGTCCTTGACCACCTCCCTGGCTCCGGAAGCATCCAGGGCCACCACCGGGGTTGAGGCAGCCATGGCTTCGGCCAGGACCAAGCCCTGGGTTTCGGTGCAGGAAGCAAAGGCAAAGACATCCATGCCTGCGTAGGCATCGGCCAAATCCTGTCCAGACCGTTTGCCCAGCCAGAGGAGTCGGTCTGTGAGTCCCAGCTGGGCGAAATGTGTTTGTATCCCTTTCAGGCTCGGGCCTTCTCCAACCAAAAGAAAAACAGAATCCGGAAGTTCCTGCATGGCCGTGCTCACCGCCCGAGCCAGAAAGTCCAGGTTTTTTTCCGGGGCCAGGCGACCGACGTGGCCTATGATTTTGGTCTCCGGCCGAAGGCCAAGCTCTTGCCGCACCGACTCTGCCTGCCCGGAGGCAAAAAAATCAAGGTTGATACCGGTGGGAATAACCTGGATTTTCGAATATACTCCCCGCTCCCGTAAAATCTGGGCAATGCTCTGGCTGGGGGCAACAACAGCCGAACACATATTGGCGTATTGGGTGGAGAGATTGATGACAAAACGTTTCATTCCATGGGAGTCAAAGGGCACATAGTGGGTGTACCATTCATACATGGTATGATGGGTAAAGACCAGGGGAAGCTCCCTTTGCCGGGCCACACGCATGGCTGTATCCCCCAGCAGAAAAGGGTGATGACTGTGAATCAGGTCTGGATTGAAGGCCTCGATCCGTTCGGACAGGGCAAAGGGAATGGGCAGGCGAACCGAAAAGTCGCTCCCGTTGAAGTTCTGGATGGCTGGCACGCGCATAACCTGGACCCTGGCGTTCTGGTCAGGATCTTCTCCTTGAAAGTGTGGAGCCACGACAGCCACCTCAAGGCCCAGATGGACCAGGTCCCGGGCAAAAGTGGAAACCGAGCGGGCTACTCCCCCCACGTGGGGAAGATAGGTGTTAGTGAACATTAATATCTTCATGGAAAAGGTCCATTATGGAGTCGAGATGCGAGTTATGTGGTGTTTCTGATTCAGGGCCTGGATGGCCTGAGAAGTATACCCGGGAACCTGGATGTGGACCGGGGTGGTATCAGGATCCACCGTTCCGGAAATCAAAACTTCGGCCCGGCCGTGAGGCAGACCGATGATAAAGACACTGATTCGACCATAGGGGGTCAATGTCGGACCGAACTCCAGGGGTTCCTGGCTTTCCAACCATGCTGGATCAAGGCCTGAACCCAGAAGAAGGCTTCCCCCCTCCTCTCGAATAAACAAACTGCGCATGATCATGGTCCATTCACTGGCCGCCCATCCGTGCTGCCCGTCGCCCATGCAGCCGCCTAAAGTCAGGGGGTGAACGGCTTCCGGCCATTGGCCGGTGGGGGAGGCCAAGTCAGCCACCGTGTAGAGTAAATCGATACACCGCAAATCTCCTGCCCGCAAGAGGGTCTGAGCAATGTCCAAGGTCAGGTAAGGATTGATCCCGGAGTGGATCATGTCTTGAAAGAAGCCTCCCTGGTGGAAGCATTCGGCCATCAGAAACTCCACTGTATTCATTACCTGGCTGTCACCTGCCGAAACAAGATGCAGCGGGTAGTCGGCAACCAGAGAGCCCACGGCCCCGGCATCCAGGCGACGATAGGGGGAAGCTGGAATTCCGTTGGATTTTCGTGTTCCGGGAATGGCTTCAATACTGTTCCAGATGGCCTGCAGAAAATCATTCCCAGCCTGGTCAACACGGCGAGCCTGCTGGGTCTGGCCATGTCTTTGTAAGATACGGGCTGCACTGAATAGTCCGGCCACACCCCAAAAGTTGTCCCAATAATAGTAATCGTTGGGACCCAGATGTTCAGCACTGAAGCCAGCAGGAAGAAGTCCGCCATGCAGGGTGTTGGGCTTGTATGGCAGGCGCTTATTCAAAATCCAATGGACTGCTGAAAGAATTGAAGAAAGCCATTGGCCATCCAACTGCCTTTGACTGAGCATTTCAAAGCGATCCAGAAGCCACAAGACCTGCCCATTGGAGTCCCATTCTCCGGCCTGGGATTGAAAGTAACCAGATTTTTTTTGGCGGGAGGGAAAGGCTTCGATGATCCGATGCACAGTGTCCGTAAACCCCAGGTTCAGCAAAGAATGGAGCATGAAACAGGCATCCCGGAACCAGAAGCGGCGGTAGGTATAGGGGCCGGGGACGACATCCCGGGCGGAAAGAAGAACCAGAGTATGCACGGCTGTCTCGTACAGGCTACATAGCTTCTGATCAGGTACGCGCAAACGGCAGCTGTCTTCCACAGCTTTTGCCCATGAGAGGCGGGGGGCCGGACGTGGACTGCGCTTTTTAGCGTACCCGTCGTCCTCTTGGGGAATGGGAATACGGGCGGTAATCCCTTGGCCGGTTTCTGGGCCGGACTGGGGGTACAGAGCTGCGGAGGTGGCCATACCCACTTTGCAGGTCACTGAGCGCTCATTTTGAGGGCTGTCCAGCTTGTGCCGCACATCACCATTGGAATAGTCGGAAAACACAACCCGCTCCGGTTTGGGGGTCAAGAGAATAGGTGTCTTCTGATTGACCAGCCATGATCCAGCTGATGGATCGTACGTCACCTTCTCTACAAATTGTATTCCTTCCGGGTTGTACGGGCGCAAGGCCAGAATGAGGCTGCTTCCGGCCGGGGCTTCAGTTTGTACTTGCAGACAGGCTTGAGGGATCTGATCCGCACTCAAGTCCAAAAAGCATTGGGTGCACATATACCAGGACTGGTCCAGTATTTCGGTTGACACGGTCAAGTTGGGGTACAAATGCAAGGTCTGGCTGACTTTGGACTGCCGGGAAGGGAATATGAGCTGACCGTTCTCCAGCTGCAGCCATACATCGAGGGACCACCCATCATACAATGGAGTAAACAAGCCCCGCGGATCTACAATGGGGTACAGAGCCAAACCGGGCATTCCAACCGCCGTCCAGTTGCGATGGGTCAGATTGACGTGGCTGAAGGAAAATCCGCGGGGTATGAAGGAAACGTCCCTAGGATTGAATTGACGTTCTACCCAGTAGGGCCAGACCCAGTCCAGATTGTGCTGAATGGCCTTGGTATTGATCAATCCCCGGGCGTGGAAGACGATTCCGGCCCGCAAAAGTTCAATGGGCTCCTGCACCTCGGAAGGCTGGGCAAACTGGCGCACCCTGGCCATGACCGAGATGGGGTCTATGATCCCGTAAGCCCTGGCTGCTTGCTTGACTATAAACTTCCAGGGAATCCAGCGGTGAAGCATAATGGGCTCTCAAAAGAGTACGTGATGATACAACAAAAAAGGGAGGCCATCTGACCTCCCTTACAACAAATATTACCTATGTTTAGTTACTTGGTGACAACTCCGACCACCCGGCGGTTCTCCTGCCGGCCTTCCTTGGTGGAATTGTCAGCCACCGGGCGGGTTTCTCCAAAACCCTTGGTGGTTAGTCTGTCGGGATCAATACCCAGGTTGTCCACCAGATATTCCTTGACATTGGCAGCCCGTCGTCGCGAGAGGTCCATGTTGTATTCAGCCGGACCAATGCTGTCCGTATGCCCTTCAATGGACATATCTGTTCCTTGGTTACGCATCAGATAATCGGCAATTCTCCGCAATTCGTCATCATACTTATCTTTGATGAATGCCTTGTCAAAATCAAACAGGACTTTGATGCTCTTGCTTACCGGAAAGGGGCAGCCCACATCATCAACTTCCACGCCGGCGGCTGTACCCGGGCACTCGTCCAGATAGTCCGGAACTCCGTCCCCGTCGCTGTCCACAGGGCAGCCGACATCATCGACTTCCACTCCGGCCGGAGTGCCTGGGCATTCGTCGTACTCGTCAAAGACCCCGTCGCCGTCGCTGTCCAGAGCAGTGGCATAAAAGACCCGCTGCACAAAGCCTTGCATCTTGGCTTCATCCTGCATGTCTGCCCCGGAAACCAGGACAGTGCAGTCCTTAACCTGGGCCATGGAATTGACAGTCTGTTTTTCCTTCGCAGTTTGGGCATAACTGACGATGTGAAAACATGTGTTGTACTGAGTGCTCAGCTGGTTGACTACCGCGGCCGGATCTCCGCCCAGATTGGCTCCACCATCGGTAAACAAAATAACGGCAGTGTCTCCAGGCAATCCCTGAAGCGCCGGCTCCAGCTGGCTCAAACCATTGGCCAGAGGAGTTCTGTAGCCATACAATCGAGGGGCCACTTGTGTTTGTTGAATGGCCTGCTTCATTGTGGCCGTGTCGTAAGGTTCCATATCCAAATAGCTCTGATAACTGGTTACAACTGAGTAGAGACCAGCCTGGTAATTCAGTTCGGGAATCATATCGTTCATGTTCAGCATGGCCTGTTTAGCGATCGTGAATTTCGAATCACTGTGATCCAGATACGTTGTGCGCATGGATCCTGATTCATCAAGAACAAGTAAGAAATTGTCCACCTTGGGAAGCTGCTTTTCTACAGCAGCTAGAGCCGAAGAACCGAAGGCCGCTATAACAAGCACGACCAAACAAATGAGAAGTTTCCTGGAAAAATGCATAAGAGTTCCTCCTTGAGTTGAGAACAAGTTAGAGAAGGTTATAAAATACAAACTGCATTGAACTCATGAGATTGGTTAGGCCCGAAAAATAGTAGAGATGTTAAGCGGTAGCTCATAATGTCATCCAATTTCTTTTGGGAAGCATGGATTTGAGCAAATCCCTCAAGGCGCGACGTCGTTACTTAGGAACAAAATTTGCAGTTGGCTTGTGCATCGGTTTTTGAACTTTATAGTTTGTATTGTTAATACTCTGTGCAGAAATGTCAATACATTATCCGCAGATATTGCGAACTCCATAATTGATGCAAAATATGAGGTTATCCCCAAATGGCTAG
Source organism: uncultured Desulfohalobiaceae bacterium (assembly GCA_964619345.1). Taxonomy (GTDB): domain Bacteria; phylum Desulfobacterota; class Desulfovibrionia; order Desulfovibrionales; family Desulfothermaceae; genus Desulfovermiculus. Next base: position 11,016 of record CAZUER010000027.1, on the reverse strand, counting down.
GATCAAGGGCATGGTCCCTACAGCCAACACGGTGTGGACGGTGACGATGGAGGCCATAAGGGTGGTATCCCCCCCCAATTGGCGGGCGAGAATAAAAGCAGAAACGGCCGTGGGCAAGGAGGCAAAAAGGATAGCAACGGTCTTGGCTTCACCCGTGACCTGCAAGAGAAAACAAAAAAAGGCGGTAATAACAGGGAAGACTAATAATTTTATAAGGCAGGATGCAAGAAGGCCGCTCACGTTGGTGTGCAGGCTGGTGATCCGCAGCCCGGCCCCAACAGCCAAAAGTCCGATGGGAAGGGCCGCCCGACCCAAAAGGTCGAAGACTTGAAACAGTCCAACTGGTTTGGGGATATTGAGTATATTGAGCCCAAATCCGGCCAGGCAGGCCAGGATAAGGGGATTGCGCATGATCTCGGTCACCATTCGTAACAGCCCCCCGGAAGTACCGGTTCCGAAGTAGGCCACAGTGGGGACGCACAGGAGGTTGATAAGAGGGATCATGGCTATGATGGCCACAGCAGCTAGTGTCACTCCGGAGGACCCGAGCAAGGCGGAGACTGCAGCCAGGCCGACAAAGGTGTTGAACCGGATGCTGCCTTGAAAGACGGAGGAAAAAACCGGACCGGCCCACAGCTTGCGTGGCCGCAGGATGAACAATCCGGCGCTGATGGTCAGTATTGTAGCCATGATAGCGGCGGCCATGGGCAGGGCAGTGGAGGCTGCAAAGGAGGCAAAGGCCAGCTTGTTGATCAACAGGGCGGGGAAAAAGACAAAGTAGGTCATCCTTTCCGCTGCAACCCAAAACCCATCGCCGGGAAAGCTGAGCTGCTTACAGGCATACCCCATGAAAATGATGATGAAGACGGGGAGAAGGGCTGTGAACATTTTCAACTTTCAGCGTTCAGCTTTGCCTTCGGTAATTTTTTTGCGCTCTGAGGCAAAAAAATGTTACAAAGAAAAAATATTGATTGGACGCGGCCGATCGGCCGCGTCCAATCAATATTCTTTGGGAAGTTCGTCCAGCTGGGACTTGGTGAAGACCGGGCCGTCCTTGCACACATAGTATGGACCCACATTGCACCGCCCGCATATTCCGATTCCGCATTTCATCCGGTTCTCCAGGCTCATGATGATCTGGTCCCCGGTCCAGCCCATTTTGTCCAGGACCGGCTGGGTGAACTTGATCATCACCGGTGGTCCGCAGATCAGGGCTACGGCATTGTCCGGCTTGGGCGAGACCTGGTCCGCGATTTGAGGCACAAAGCCCACGTATTTGTCCCAGCCCTCCACCTGGTTATCGATGGTGATGTAGGTATTCACGTCGTCGCGGGCATCCCACTCCTCCAGGAGGTCTTTATACAGGAGCATACCCGGAGTGCGGGCTCCATAGATGAAGGTGATTTCTCCATACTTATCCCGATGGTCCGGATGCAGAAGCCAGACCATGGTCGAGCGCAGGGTGGTGACCGCATACCCTCCGGCCAGGATGACGATGTTTTTCCCCTCCATGTCCCCTAAAGGGTAGGGCTGGCCGAGAGGTCCGCGTACGCCCATCACTTCGCCTTCCACCATGCTGTGCAATTTGGTGGTCACCACCCCGGCTTTGCTGACGGTAAAGCGTAAGTCGTCACCTTCTGTGGGACTGGAAGCGATGCCGATGGGGGCTTCGCCATAGCCGGGCACGGAAAGTTCGGCAAACTGTCCGGGTAAGTACTCGAAGGACTTGGCGTCTTCGGGATGTATAAATTCAAAGTCAAAGGTCCGCAGGCTCTTATCTTCAGTGGCAATCTCAACATTTTTGATGCGCACCGGGTAGGGCAGGTAAGGGTTTTTCATAAGCTGGTATCCTTCATTCATTCATGCTGTTAACCACGGAGCGGACATCGATGTTTACCGGGCACTTTTGGGTACACCGACCACACCCAACACAACCGATGGCTCCATTCAGCTTGATGGGCATGTACTTGAACTTGTGCATGAAGCGCTGTCTGACCCGGTCTTTTTTCGTTCCTCTGGGGTTGTGGCCCGAGGTGTGGTGAGTAAAGAGCCAGCTCATGCAGGTATCCCAGTTGCGTACCCGATGCCCGAACTCGTCCTTGGTCTCATCCTGGATGTCAAAGCAGTGGCAGGTAGGGCAATAAAAGGTACAGGTCCCACAGTTGATGCAGGCCTCAAAGACCCGGTCCCAGGAGGGATTTTCATATTCTTCCAGGACAGGACGCTGATTGATATTTTTCATGTCCACTTGGCTGCTGATGGCCTGCTCTGATTTTTCCTTCTGGCTGGCTGCCTGATCAATGGCCTCCTGGGGGGCGTCGTTCAAATCAGAGAGCAGGGACTGACCTCTCTCAGACAAGGGACGAGCTAAAAGATCATCCCCCAGGTCTACAAGCAGGACATCCAGGCCTTCCTCATGGTGCGGCCCGCAATTGACCGAGGTGCAGAAACACGTGGGACAGGGGGCCTTACAGGCTAGTCCAATGATAAGGGTCTTGTCCCGTTTGTCTTTCCAGTATACATCCGGGGCCTTTTCATCCTGGCAAAAAACGAGATCCAAAACACAGAAGGCCTTGGCATCGCAAGGCCGAATATTGAGCAGAACCTGTTCCTTGTCCCGGGGCGGCTCTTCCTCCAGAATCATTCCATTGGGATCCTGGCTGTCATTCGAAAAATGCATGAGCCGTTCATTTTGGGGAAAAAAGAAGGCCTTGGGCGACATATCAGTGTTGGCGAATTCAAACTCCAAGGGCTCGGCTGACTCCAACTGTTTCCAGGCCATGCCCGCTCTTTCCCGCACCGGAGCAAAGACATCCCGGGTTTGGGCCAAAGAGCGGACAAAGGAGTCCAGGTCCTTTTTGGCTATGATTTTATCTTGCATTGCACTCTCCTTGCTCATTCAGCTACATCCGGATCGTTGGGCCGGTACAGGCTCAAGGGGGCCGGGGTTTCCAGGTCCAGACCCGGCTGGTAGTCATAGAGCTGGCGGACGTCCTTTTCGATCTTGCTGGTCAGGCGGCGCATCTTGATGCCCACCGGACAAGCTGATTCGCACGCCCCGCAGTCTGTGCAACGTCCGGCGCAGTGGAAGGCGCGCAGGATGTGGAAGGTGTGTACATCCGGCTCATGCAGGGACTTGCCCACCCACTGGGGATTGTTCTCGTCCACAAAGCACACATCACAGTAGCATAAAGGGCAGACATTGCGGCAGGCGTAGCAGCGGATGCAGTCCTTGAAGGTTTCTTGAAATTTCTCCCAGCGCTCATCGCTGTCCAGTTTCTCCCAGGGAGCGGCCACGTTGTCGATATTGCCCCCGCCGGACTGCGGACCTTCCTGGCCGATAAATTCATCATAGAGCACGGCATTCCGATGGGTGCAGGTAAAGCAGTTGTCCCGCTTGAACTTTTTGCGAGGCAGGCGCTCTTCAAAGTCCATGCCCTTGACTATAATATCCTGACCTTCCTCTTCGACCTGGACAATGGTTCGGCCCTGAAAATGGTCCTGGACTTTATGGGCGTCGATCATGCCCGGAGAGTGCACCCCCAGGATGTACACATTTTCCCTTTGGACCTGGTTTTCCTTGATCAGGCCCACGATATTCCGGCTCACGCATCCCTGGGCCACGATGGCGTTTTTACCGGACCGCTTGATCAGAAAGTTGGCCAGGTTGTTGGTGCAGAATCCGGTCCAGACCAGCTTGTCCGCCTCTTCCGGGGTGTAGGCGAAGAAAGGCTGCTCTTGCATGGGCACACTGCCCTGGGCGTAGCCGATAACGCAGTCC